>DBFJSK010000588.1:0-2555 GCA_048403675.1 Tannerellaceae bacterium
CGGGCATGGCGCCCCCTACAAAATTTTCCTTATCTTTTTTCTATTTCGGCTTACTTAACCACTGTTTTTACAGCGTCTTCCCCTTCTACAGTTACTACTACGATACCTGCCGGTACGCCTACGGTAGCATTGTCGGAAGTCAGAACGGTTTCTGCCAACGGCTGACCCAGGATATTCGTAACCCTAACCGACTTGCCGGCGGCATTCTTCACGATAACGGCACCTGCTATCGTCTCGACAGATACTTCGCTCGTAGACAGGCTTTCGTTTTCTGTCGGAGTTTCCGAAGTCTTCTCTACGTTGAAGATTTCAGCTTCCTCAGCAGCATCTTGGAAAGCACCGTACGATACGACAGGCACACCGTTCTGAATCTTTACCCAACCACCCTGCATCGGAGCAATATCCGTATGATCCTCATCGGTAGAAGCCGATTCCATCAGGAAGTTATCGGAACCCTCTTCCAACAGACGGAAGGAGAAGACTACATTCTTATGTTCATTGTTGTCCAGACGGATCTTATTCGGCAGCTTAGCGAAGTCAACCGGATCAGCCCAATTAGCCGTGTCACCACGCAGGATATACAGTGTGTCGGCTTTATGGATAGCTTCTACGAAGGCCAGACGTACCTGGTTGTTCCAGATGTAGTCTTTATCGCGATCAGCACCCATATAGTAGCCGGCAACCTTTGCAGAGTCAACCGTGTTCACCAGATAACGAGCGCGCACATAACCGGTTGTACCCGGAGTAGCGTGCGAGCAAGTCCATTTATCCAAAGCATTACCGTCTTTGTCGAAGCCGTGGTTGTGATCCAGCGGACAAGGAACGGCATCCGAACCCGGGATGATTCTTACGTCAACACCTAGCAGATACTGCGGTTTGATATAACCCGTACCGCGGTTTACATAAGCCGTATCCGCATAGATAGCGCGTTTGGCATCCGGGAACTGGATCGTGTTGTTTACACCTAAGAAATTGATTTCCTTGCCTTCGGAGTATACGCTGTGCGCATCTTCGAACAACATGTCGGACGGGTTGTTTACACGGAAGAATTTCAGTGTGTCGGGATCGTCGTTAGCAACAACGCCTTCTTTTTCCGTATTGAAGCGTCTGTAAAGCGGAGATTCGTCCACTTCTACCGAGAAAGCAGATGTACGAGATTCCTTCATTTGCTGATCCTTCAACCACAGGTTGTTATCGTCGGTACCGACTTTGGTGTTATTCGTAGCATCAGCCAGATCTCTATTCACAAAAGCATAGAATAAGGTTTCCTGTTCATCAATCGCTTTTTCGTTATTAGCTTTGAGGTAGAAGACGCACGGATCAATTGTAGAACCATCTGCGATTGTTTTTACGCCATCGAAATACTCAGAAATAGCGAAACGACCTTCTGCATCTACTGCTACGTTTTCAGCTTTCGCACCGAAAATTAATTTAGCGTTTTGAATTTTCAACGTATACGATTGACGATACAAGGGTTTCAGACCGGCCACCTTTTTGGATGTAGAACTGTATTGAGTCAATTTGTCGTTTATAGTCAGTTTGAAAGGAAATTTGCCACCTACATACAGGATAGAGTCGTTTACGTCACTGTTTACTCCTACAAAATAATCATCGGAAAATTCGTGCAGATAACGGAATTTGTAACGAGTCACCAGCAGCTCTTTCGGGTCAATATACTTGTATCCCAGCAAACTATCGGCCTTAATCGCTGCCGTTGCGGCTTCGAAACTCTCCGCCTTTATGCTATCGGTCTCACCAAACTGCATGCGTTGTGCTTTTATTATATCCAATTGTATATTGCCCGGCAGCGTCATATTTTCAAATTCACGGTTTCTGATCCGAACGGGAGAAGTTTCCGTCTCTCTGTCTTTTTCAACCACCCACTGGAAAGAAGGCATCGTCCACGGATTTACGTTCTTTTCCAACGTTACCCATTTAATTTGACCGATGTGGAGCGGAACAGCCAAGTATTTACCACCCAGGCCCTTAATTACATACAGATCGCTCGGAACCGTTGTCTTCGTGGTAGTAACCGGCGTACAAGTACCTAAACCGAACGTGATCTCCGATACATCGGCGCCCACCGTCAACACGCTGGCACTTCCCAAATCCTGCACATAAATATGCAGTTTGTCCTCGTCTCTAATTGCCGTGGACTCGCGCCACATTTTGCCTTCTTCCCGTTCCAACCGAGCGGCTTCCACGGTAATAAATATCTTATCGGAAGCGGGTTCATACTCAAATTTGAATGCATAGTTGTCAGACGTCATTCCGTTTATAGTATGAAACGTAGATTTCTCATACGTCAGGGTAGAAGCCGTGTCCGTAAGCTGAATAAACTTCACCCCCGTGGTATTGTGGTAAGCCGTATCCACCCGCAGATACCTATTTGTTTCTTTGTTAAGCACCGTAACGTAGGGAGCGACCGTATCCATAGCAACAAGGCGAACAGCAAGGATATGCAGGCACTCATTTGGATGACACTCGATAGTATTTTTTGCTCCATGGGTTTAATTATCAAATCATAAGTCAGACCGTTTGTCTCTTCTTTAAAG
>DBFJSK010000589.1:0-6241 GCA_048403675.1 Tannerellaceae bacterium
TCGAACGGGAAGCGTTGGGTTGGCTGGAGGTGGCGGATGCGGATAGCCTGGGGGTGCAGGTGCGTCTTGCGGGGGCGTCAGCGGGTATACCCCCGGTTACTTCCCCGGTTACTTCCCCGGTTACGACTGCGGGTACTTCCCCAGCTACTTCCCCAACTACTTCCCCGGGTACGACTGCGGGTAGGCTCAGCGCTATCCCTCCGGGATCTTCTTCGGCTGCCTCTTTAGCGATGCCAGTCGCACTGGCCCCCTTGAGCGGGCTGATTCCTTCCGACGGCACGCTGCGCGCTTTCAAAATACGTCTGCCCGGCACGGCGGAAACCTTCTATTTTGAAAATCGGCAGCCCCAAGGTTGGGATCGTTGCCTGCCGGCCCACGGCTTGCTGGTGTTTCACGTCGACCGGAGCGATACGACGGCCTGGGACGAGAACCGCGTGAACACCGATTTCCGGCATCCCCGCTACCAATTGATCCGCAGCGGCGGCCCCTATGCCGCCGATTACGCCGAAGTTCCTTTTCCCGGCCCCGACTCGGTGCGCATGCTTTCCGGCAGTAGCGACCCTGCGTTGGAATGGTGGACGCGCGCTCCGATCGACTTTATCGTCCGCCATATCCGCCTCGATGGTACCTTGATTCGTCTGGAATATATTTCTTCCGCAGCGGCCGCTGGGATCGGCGTTCCTTGAAGACCTGTTTTTCCCGGGCCGCCCTTTGGCCGTATCTCCACGGGCATGCCTTGGCTGCTTTGCGTTATTTTTTAGCTGTTCCTTAGCTGTTCCTTAGTCGTTTCTTAGTCGTTCCTTAGCGGTTCTTTAGCTGTTCTTAGCGGTTTCGCCGCCGTTCCGTAGCCGCTCCTTCCTTTCCGCCGCCGCCCCTTATGCACCGCTCTCCCGTTTGGGTGTATCGTGAAGGGGAAAGCGTTTGTCCCTCTGCTGCATCGAGGTTGCCTCGTGCTGCTTATGCAAAAAGCACAAACCGCCAAATACCTTTGCGGTATATTTTATTTATTCGGGAAAAAGAACTACCTTTGTTCTTATTTCTTGTTTATAAATAGGACGGTTTTCCGGCGAACGGGCAAAACTTGTTTATCGGCAAAATAAATCAAACAACGCAATCTATGAAAGAGGAAGGTGACGTATTTAAGAAATTCCGCGACTCGTTCGGCCAGATGAGAGGCCATTTCCATATACTTGAGCAACAGGTTCCGGTGGAAACCCAGATGGAATACTTCCGCTATTCGGAGAAGATGCGCAAAGACAATCCGCTGCTGCAAAAAGTCGATGACGACGAATGCGAGCAGATTCAACGCCTCCTCCTGATGGACGAAACCTCTGCCGACGACAAACGGCTGTTGCTTTCCCGCCTGGCCACCTCGCGCCTGGTGAAAGCCTACCGCGTGCTCGAAACCTACGCCGGCTCACCGGCGCCCGAGGTGAAAGACTGGGCCTATATGGCGCTGATGGAATGCCGCATCTCGCTCGAATCGGAACTATCCGACGAGAAACAGATTTATATATCCACCGGCCTGGGAGGCCGGGGCGAGAAGCTCCGTTTCTTCGTGCTCCTGCTCAGCCGGGAAGGCCAACCCTTCGAAGCCTACCAACGGCAGGTCATCGAGCGGGAAGCCGCCTATGCGCTGCCCAAAGCGGGATGCGAAATCGAACGGCTCACGGTAGGCGAGCGCCACGTGGAGCTGGTCTTTCTCATCCCCGTGCGCGTCGATATTAAAACCACCCTCGACCAGCTCATCAACGAATGTAACCAATACGGCCATTTCCTTTCGGATGTCTTCACCATCACCAACGTGAAGGAGCTTACGCCCGAAGAAATCGCCGAGATTATAGAAAAGCATGGAAACAGTAAAACAAGCGATTAAATACGGAATCGTAGGAGTAGGCAACACGGTGATTACCGCCGTCGTCATCTGGGTGATGATGAAAGGACTGGGCTGTAGCGACGTGGTGTCGAACATCGTAGGCTACGCCGCCGGCGTGGTGAACAGTTTCATCTGGAACAAACAATGGACTTTTCGCGCCTCCGACGCCGGCTGGATGGCGAGCGCCGTGCGTTTCGGCGTGGTGTTCGGCGTGTGCTATCTGTTGCAGTTGGGCCTGATGTTGTACCTACAGCGCCACCTGGCCATCGATCCCTACTACAATCAACTGATTGCGATGGCGTTTTACACCGTCATCAATTTCGTGATGAATAAATTCTACACCTTTAAAGCCTAGCTACGTGCTCATGAAGAAACTAGCAGTCATCGTACCCTGTTACAATGAAGAAGCCGTGATCGGCGAATCGTACCGCCGCACCCGGCAAGTGCTCGACAGCCTCAGCTGTCCCACCGAAATCATCTACATCAACGACGGCAGCCGCGACGCCACGCGCCGTATGCTGGATGAAATAGCCGCCCGCGATGGGGAAGTGAAAGTGATTCATTTCTCGCGCAACTTCGGCCATCAGCCCGCCGTGACCGCCGGCATCAACCAATGCGACGCCGACCTGGCCATCATCATCGATGCAGACATGCAAGACCCTCCCGAGTTGATTCCCGACATCCTGGCTCTTCAGGAGAAAGAACAGGCCAACGTGGTGTATTGCGTGCGTAAGTCGCGCGAAGGGGAGAGCTTCTTCAAGCTGTTCACCGCCAAGGCTTTTTACCGGATGATGAACTACATGAGCGAGGTGCATTTCCCGCTGGACACGGGCGACTTCCGTCTGGTAGACCGCAAGGTGATGGATCAGTTCGACCGTTTCCACGAGCGGGGCAAGTATATCCGCGGTTTGATTAGCTGGGTAGGTTTCCACCAGGTGCCTTTTTATTACGAGCGGGAAGCCCGCATCGCCGGCGAAACGAAGTATCCGCTGAGCAAGATGATTAAATTCGCCTCCACGGCCATGCTCTATTTCTCGAAAAAGCCTCTGCGCCTGGCCGCCAGCCTGGGCTTTATCTCCGTGATTGTAGGGATCGTACTGGCCGCTTGGTTCACGCTGGGCAAGATTTACGGTTTCAGCAACGCCGAGACGGGCTGGACTTCCATCATGACATCCATCATCTTCTTCGGCGGCGTACAGCTTCTCACGGTAGGCGTACTGGGCCAGTATGTAGGCATCCTCTTCGACGAGATCAAGGCCCGCCCGGAGTATATCATCGACGAGAAACGCAATTTTCCGACTGCGGGCAAAACAAAAGACGAGAAGGCCGGAACCCCGTGCGAGGACAGGTAAGGGGGCGGCAGGAAACAATACGATAAGCCTTCCGAACCGCTCTCGCGAACGCTCAAAGGGCCTCCGAACCGCCCTCGTGCGATTTCGATAAGGATTTTTTTTCAGCAGTCGGAAGCCTCTCCGGCGGGGGCGTCGGAATACAAACCGGGTTCGCTTTTACAGCGGGAGCGAGTAGCGGGAGTTGTACAGCGGAAAAAGGTGAAGGTGAAAAATAAGCCGGGAACTGAGATCGATACGGATAGCTATCGGGAAGGCGATCTGAACATTGATTGCGTGATCGGCGGGAACGTCTTTTCTTTGGTGATGCTGGAGCCGAAGCCTGAGGAACAGGAGGGGGGTGAAGAAGCTGGGGAGGCTGAGGAACTCCAAAAGAGCCGCAAAGAGTAGGAGAGCCGGCCTCAATGCAAAAGGAGGCTGTCAAATAAACTCTGTCATGCCTTATTCCCTACAGAAAAGTCATCGGTCAGGGATCAGCCAGCGCCAAGGGGAGGGAACCGGCGCTCCCCCTTGGCAAAGCGTCAAATTCAGCGAATAGAGCCTGAAAATTAAACTGTGTCGGCAAAATGAATGTGCTTTTCTTTGCTGACACAGTTTAATATACAATCTCCGGAAAAGTTGTTTCCCCCTCCCGCGATTTTTTGCTGTTTCTCTGACCGCTTTGGTATCTCTGGCCGGGTTTCTTTGGCCGTTTTGGTTGTTTCCTACGTTTGCGCCCTTAGCGTACGATCACCTCGTCCAGATAAATCCAGGTGGGCTGGTCGGGGCGGGTATGGTCCGCCGGGCAGGGGCCCGGATTTTCCAATTCTACCTTTATGTAACGGCCAGAGAGGTCGGGGAAATCGAATACTTGGTCATCGATACGGATACCCTCGCGGAAAATCTCGGCGGTACTGAGCCGGCGGTCGGCTACCGAACGATACGTCGATCCGTCGTCGGAAACCGAGAGCGCGATCCGCCGAGGCTGGTGAACCCCCATGCCGTAATTGGTGATACATCCCAAGATGAGCTGCCGGATAGGCTGCGGCCGTCCCAGATCGACGACCAGCGCCACGTCTTTTCCCTGCCAGCCGCACCACTCGAAATCGGTATATTTATCGCTGCCCCGCAGGCCGTTGGTAAGGCGGTACAGAAGGGAGTCGGCGGGGTCGGCCACGGGCAGGGCAGCGGCCACTGTCCCGGGGGCAGTCGCCAAACACGTCACAGGGCGCGTGGTGGCTTTATTCCAATCCAATGCCAAGGTAAGCGTCTGCCCCCGTTGCCGGTCGCCGGAAAAGGTGGCGGCCCGGATGACATATTCTCTTTCCGGAAGCAGCCCCGGCGCGGAGATGGCCACAGGGAGGGAGCCGGACGCATAAAGCTGCGCTTTCAAGCGGAAATCGGCCGCGGTCAGCCGGAGGGTATCGGTAAAGAGGGACGACATGGCGGAAGGTTCGCTGCCGTCAACGGTATAGCGGATATCCACATCGGGGCGGATCGAAGAAATCGATACCAGAAGCGTATCCGGGCGGCTGTCGATCCGGTGGTCGAGGTTATACATCGAGCGGGCGTAGGCCACACCCATCGCGTCCAGATGCTCGTCGAAGGCGTCCAGCCGCGCGAGGAAACCGGGCCAGTCCTTGCTTCCTTTCGGGCTCCAGGCTACTTCGGCCACAGCCGCCAGGCGGGGGAAAACCAGGTACTCGGCGTCGGCCGGACAGGTGACGAACTCCGTCCAGAGAGAGCCTTGCACACCCATCAACCGGGCGGCCGCGTCGGCCTGCCAATCAGGCTGTACCGGCTCGTAATCGTATACATTTTTGAGGGTGTTGTTGCCGAAATAGGTGCGCGGCTCGAACCATTGGGGGCCTTGGTAGCGGATCAGGTAGTTTACCTGGGCCGGGGTCATGATAAACGCATGGCCCGCCTGCCCCGCCTTGTAGCCTGCCTGGCCCATGCCTTGCCAGCCGAAGATGATGGCCCCTTCGGGTATACGGCTGTTGGTCAGTTCGTCCCAACCCATCACCTGGCGCCCTTTGCCTTGCACGTATGTGCTCATCCGTTGCATAAAGTAACCTTGTAAATCTTCCACCTCGGTCAGCCCTTCCGCCCGCATGCGGGCCTGGCAGAGCGGACATTTCCGCCAATGGGTCTTGCTGGCTTCGTCGCCGCCCAGATGGATATAGGGCGAGGGGAAGAGCGCGCATACCTCGTCGATTACCCCTTCGAGGAAGGTAAACACCCCTTCGTTGCCGGCACAGTAAATGATTTCCGCCGCATGGCCGCCCAGCCCGGGCAGCACGCCGATGAAGTCTGTTACCACCGGGCAGGCCAGGGAAGGGTAGGCCGCGAGCGCGGAATTGCTGTGCGCCGGCATTTCGATCTCCGGGATAATGGTAATCTGGCGCCGGGCGGCGTAGTCGATCAGGGCACGCATCTCTTCCTGGGTATAGAAGCCGCCCACGGGCGTAGGTTCATCCCGCCGCGGGTTCTTGTGCTGCGCAAAATCTCCTTCGCGGGCCACCCGCCAGGCGCCTACTTCCGTCAGTCGGGGATAGTGTTTGATTTCCAGCCGCCAGCCGTTATCGTCTACCAAATGGAGGTGAAGGTAATTCAATTTCAGCAACGCCATGCCGTCGATCATCTGACGGATGGTTTCGGGCGGCAGGAAATAGCGCGTCACGTCGAGCATCAGGCCCCGGTAGGCGAAGCGGGGGCCGTCGGCCAAGGTCTGGGCGGGGATTGTCCAGGGGATGTCTTGGGTACGTTCTTTCGTTTCGATCGCGGCCGGCAATTGCTGGCGGACGGATTGCAAGGCGTAGAAGAAGCCGTGCAGGTCGGAGGCGCGGATGTCGATGCGGCCCGGTTGTACGTCGAGCCGGTAGTTCTCGGGCGCCAGCGTGGTATCGGTTTCGAACCGGATCACGCCGCTGGCGTTCGCCCGAGGATGAGCGGCCCCTATCGCATCGGTGGCCACCCCTTTCATCTCGGCCGCCGCTCCTTTCATCTCGGTGGCCACCCCTTTCATCTCGGCCGC
>DBFJSK010000590.1:0-10179 GCA_048403675.1 Tannerellaceae bacterium
TCGGATTATGCTAAAATTTATATTGACAGCCTGAGTTTGATAAAATACAATTACGGGTCGGATTTGTTGAAGCAGGGCGCCGATTCGCTCGCACATCCCGCTCCTGCTGTGGTTCAGAAAAACGATACCCTGCGATGAGGAAATGTCGGTTTGCTTCCCATTTTATTTATTGCGGTGGCGTTCACCGGATGGCGTACGTCGAACTGGACGAGCAAAACCGCTTCCTGGGAATTTATCCGCTCACCGGAGAAATAGCGGGAACGGCTTTTTACGACGGTATTCTTCTTCCGCTTGTCGCCGACGAGGCGCTTGTTTCTTCCGAAACCCGTTTGGTTTCGTGGTTGCGGAACACAGTTTGTTCTACTAAGGAACAGGTATTCGACTTCCTGGCCGAAACGGGGCTGGCCGGTGGGTTGGAAACCGGAATGCCCGTGGTTGTGTATCGGCTGGGGGGTATCGGTTTAGCGGGCAATTTGCAAACGTCGCCGGAACTCGGCGCAGATCACAGCCGTGGCAATGGCTACATTGAGCGACTCTGAGGTTTCTGCGTGCGGCGGATAATTGGGTATGTATAATTTCTCATCGATTAGTGTTTCTATTTCTTCCCGGATGCCGTTTCCTTCGTTGCCCATCACCAGGATGCCGGTAGCGGAGAGTGTTTTTGTGTATAAGTTTTCCCCGTTCAGAAAGGTGCCGTAGAGCGGAACAGCCTGCTGGGCTTGCCCCCTGAGGTAAGCGGCCAAATCCGTAGAATGTACTTTTACCCGGGCCAAGGCTCCCATCGTGGCCTGTACGGTTTTCGGGTTGAATACGTCGACCGTATCTTCACTGCATACGATGTGCCGGATGCCGAACCAATCGGCCAGCCGGATGATGGTGCCCAGGTTGCCGGGGTCTTGTACGCCGTCCAGGGCCAGGATAAGTTCGGTGGCCGGGTCGGCTTCGGCGAGTAGCCACTCGGGTTGGCGGAAGACGGCCAGCACGTCTTGGGGGGTTTTCATCAGGCTGGCTTTTCCCAGATCGTCGCCTTCCGCTACCAGCAACTCCCCGGCGGGAATGTCTCCCTGGGTAGCCATCCAGCAAGGTTTGGCTACCAGTAGTTCACAGGTGAAATGAGGCAATAAATCGGCTACCAGCTTGTTGCCTTCGGCTACGAAGGTATGGTATTGATTGCGGAATTTTTTCAATTCCAGCGAACGGATGTATTTTACTTTGTTCTTGCTAAGCATGTTTTAGGCTTTTTTTGGCGGATAAAAGTACGTGAAATAATTTAATTTCAAGTACATTTGCGAACGTAAAAGTGTGGTATGATTAGATGAAGGTTTCCCTTTATATCGGATGTGTAATCGGTTGCGTGCTCGGTCTGGCTTCTTGTAGCACGACGAAGTATGTCAATGAAGGCGCTTATTTGCTCGATAAGGTGGAAATCCAATCGGATAATAAGCAATATAAATCCGCCGATCTCAAACCTTACCTGCGCCAGCAACCCAATTTTAAGGTGTTCGGCCTGATGAAATGGCAGTTGTTCGTCTACGACTGGTCGGGGAAAAACGAAAAACGCTGGATCAATAAGCAGCTTCGCCGCATGGGGGAAGCCCCGGTGATTATGGATACGTTGCTGGTGCAGCAGTCGGCTGCCGAGTTGGAACGTTTTTTTATCAATAAAGGATATGTCCATGCCGAAGTAACAACGGCCATCGATACCAGCAAGCACAAAAAAGCGGCGGTCACTTACCGTATCCATTCCAACGATCCCTATCGTATCCGTCAGTATTCGATGCAACTGAGCGATCCGCGTGTGGACAGTATTGCGCGGCTTCGTCCTCCCCGCCGGTCGGCTTTTGCTTCGGCCTTTCGTTCGGCTCCCGAGGGATATACGCCCTTGGTGAAAGAGGGTGGTTTATTCGACCGCGACCAGCTCGATCAGGAACGGCAACGAATTACCAGTTTGCTGCGCCGGCACGGGTATTATGCGTTTAACCGCGACAATCTGGCATATGTAGCGGATAGTTCTTTCAACCAAAATGTCGTGGATGTAGAGATGTTGCTCAAACCTTACCGGTTGGTGAAATCGGACGGTTCGGTGACGGAGGCGCCTCACCGGCCTTATTATATTAAGGATGTGACGGTAGTGACGGATTATAATCCGATCGGTACCGACGAGAACGAATCCCGTTTTACGCCTACGGATACGGTAAAAAGCGGGGATATACGGATTTTGTATGGGAAAAACGGGCGAAGCGTGCGGCCGGGGGTGCTTCGGAAAAGTACTTATATTTCGCCCGGGACATTGTTTAATGAACGGAATATCGAACAGACGTATTCTTCGTTTGCTTCGCTCAGGGCGTTGAAAAACGTGAATATCCGTTTTGTCGAGACCGAGGAAAACGATACGATGAAACTGAATTGCGTGATTCTGACGGCGCCGGCCAAACTTCAGAGTTTCGGGGTCGATTTGGAAGGTACCAATTCGGCTGGCGACCTGGGGTTTGCCTCTAGCTTGAATTACCAGCATCGGAACGTTTTTAAAGGGGCCGAAGTTTTTTCCGCGCGTATCCGCGGGGCGTATGAATCTTTATCCGGCAAGAATGGCAGCGGTTTGGCGAGTTATTGGGAATTGGGGGGAGAGGCCTCAATTATGTTTCCCCGTTTTTTATTTCCTTTTTTACGGTATGATTTCCGGCGAAAAATACGAGCTTCCACTGAATTGAAGGTGAGTTATAACCGCCAGCAGCGTCCGGAGTACGAACGGGCTATTCTTTCGGGGGGCTGGAGTTATATATGGCAGGATCGGAGTAATGTCTTGGCGCGGCATACGTTTAAGTTGCTGGATATCGACTATGTTTATTTGCCTCATAAATCGACCGAATTTATCAATTCGCTCCCGGCTTCTACTATTTTGTATAATTATTCCGATCAGTTTATTATGGGGTCGGGATATACCTATTCGTTCAATAATTATACTCCCCAGAACCGGCAGCGGAATACGCATTCGTTGCGGGTTTCTTTCGAGGTGGCGGGTAATTTGCTGAATGCTATTTCGCATATTACGAAGGCCGACAAGAATAAAGAGGGAAAGTATGAATTATTCGGTACGAATTATGCGCAATTTGTCAAAGGGGATGCCGATTTTAGTAAAGGAATCGTGCTCGATAGCCGTAACCGCTTGGCTTTCCATATCGGGGTGGGAGTAGCTGTGCCGTATGGTAACGGCGAGATGGTGCCTTTCGAACGTCGGTATTTTTCGGGAGGCGCGAATAGTGTGCGCGGATGGTCGGTGCGGGAACTGGGGCCGGGCAGCATGGCGCTTACGGATACCACTTCGTTTGCTTTGCAGGCGGGCGATATTCGGTTGGATCTGAATTTGGAGTATCGTACGAAGATGTTTTGGAAATTAGAATTGGCGGCTTATATCGATGCGGGTAATATTTGGACGATCCGTCCGTATAAAGAGCAGAAGGATGGTAATTTCGACTTTTCCCGTTTTTATAAGGAAATAGCTATTTCCTACGGTCTGGGTCTGCGTTTGGATTTCGATTTCTTCCTGTTGCGTTTTGATACGGGCATGAAAGCTTATAATCCGCAGGAGCAGGGGAGCCGCCGTTGGGCGATTACGCAGCCGAATCTGAAAAACAATTTCGCCTGGCATTTCGCAGTAGGTTATCCTTTTTGAAAAAAACGATGTTTATTGTTTGCAAATATAAATAAAATCCTTACCTTTGCATCGCAAATAAGGCTGGTTCCGTAGCTCAGCTGGATAGAGCAACGCCCTTCTAAGGCGTGGGTCGAGCGTTCGAATCGCTCCGGAATCACTTCTTCAAAATCAAACCCGTTGTAAATGAAATGTTTACAACGGGTTTTTCTTAATGCTATAACGATATTTGAAACAAACCGTGTTTTTAGGTGCTTGTCTCTATATTAGAAGTTCATTCCCAACAACATTCTTTTCTTTGTAGAATAGGTATAAATACAACTTCATTTGGTGTATAGTGAGTTTTGTGGAGTATTTTTTAGGGAGAGTCTAAACTAACTTTGCATTGGGAGAGATAGAACCTTTCTTTTTTGTCCCAGTTGGTGGGAGAGTAACGCATTCTCCCGGGTCAAGCCCACTACATCGACAAAGGATCTTTTGAAGTTGCTTCCGGAGAGAGGCCATGATTTTGTCTTTGTCCCTCATTATGTTTTACTTCTCCTTTATTCTTGATATTTTCTCCATCAAGTATTCAACAATAGATGATACCGAATAAATAACTATATACAACAAATCAAGCACAAAATAAACCAATGTGGCTTTCACAATAGCATACCCCCCAATAAATAAAGTAAATAGGATATTTCGTATTTCAAAAGAAAAATCGTATTTAAACAAATCAAATACAGATATAGAAGGTAATCTGGTGCCATCCAAAGTGTATTCACTGATACAATAGTGAAACTTTGCATCGTCCATCAGATACGTAACTCCATCAAATAGGTGAGTAGTAAACACCAGAAGGAGTTTCTTAAAGACTTGAAACGGGTTTAGGGTGCTGTTAGTAAGAATGCTGCTGAAACAGAGCTTCTTAATTTAGATGAGAAGTGGGGAGAGAAATATCCTATCGTCATCAAGTCGTGGCAGGTTTATTGGGAAAAGCTCACCGAATACTTCCAGTTTTCATCAGATGTATGTCGGATGATTTATACAACCAATACGGTTGAAGGTTACCACCGGGAAATATGGAAAGTAACAAAAAAACAAGGGTGTGTTCCCTAATGACACCGTCCTAGAGAAACTTGTCTACCTGGCTTATCGCTACATAGGCAAGAAAGGGACCATGCCATTGGTTAATTGGGAAACCATCGCCGGGCAACTGGCGATAAAGTTTGGAGATAGATTTAAGTTGTTGTAATTTTACGCTCGTCGGGAGGCTGGTGCATCCTCTTGGCGCTGGTCGATCCCCGACCGATGAGCTTGAAAGAAAAACATCCCAGGACACAGTTTACTTTGCGCCCCGTAAGAATATGAATAGGCCTCCCGAAAGAGAGTGAAGAATCACTCTTCTATTCCTTCAGGAGGAACCCTACTTTCTTTTCCAAATCGGCTACCCTCTTTTCCAGCTCTTGCAGTTTGCTGTCTTTGTCTTTTATAATGCGTTCGTATAGCTCACAGACCTTTTCTATCGGATGAATTATTGGCGAAGTATAGAATGTCGTATTTGTCCAGCCTGCACCACTAAATTGATTTACTCCGTTTACGAAACCATTATGGTCAAAAGTAGTGTGATTTGTAGTTGTGACGGAAGAGGGTAACGATCCTGCCTTTTTTGTGATACGCTCGAAATGAGGTTCCTCACTCTTTCTATCCAGATTAAGACTTTGAGGTACCTGATGCGCATTTAATTCGTTTTTTGTTTTCATATCCTTATGTCCTATTTATTAGAAAGTTAAATAGCCACAAACATACAAATAGAAATCGATAAAAGGAGGATTTTATGCCAAATTATCTTAAGAAAAAGTGATTATGATATGAAAACTCACCTATTAACAAATGATATTTCAGTAGCATGAAAGAATATATAGATTTTTTGAAAAGCAAAATGGCACTGAGCCATCTGGCCGGCTTCACTATCGAAGAAACAAAATTGGCGGCCGCCCTATTCCCTTATGTGAAAGATTCTGTCCGATGGGCTATGCAAGGCGGCTCGCGGGTTATCTTCTGTAGTTTCGGGATGCAGATGACCGTAACCCAATTAGAGATTCTCCGGATCATCTTGTGGCATAAAGGGGTTGATCGTATGTTCTAAACAGGTAGTTGACGAATTTTTCGATCAGGCGGACCGCCACTTTGGTATCTGCATCAGCTATGTCCGGACAATGGGCGAAGTGAAAACTTCCGATGCAGCAATTGTGGTAACCAATTACGAACGTGTACGGGACAGAGATATAGCGCTGCCCTATTTTATGGTCACTCTTTGGATGAAGCAAGCGTACTGCGCGGCTTCGGCGCTTCCATGTTAGCCATGACGGATGACTTATACAAGAGCCTGGAAGATGCACTATGCGATACCAACAATGAAAAGGTATGGAGCTGGAAGCGGGGTACACACGATTCGCTCTATCGATATTGGTACGCGCTGGTCGGCAACGGACGTGCTGGTCCGCCTGGAGGAGATGGGCAAGTATGACGAGATCATACGCATCGCGGCGCTTGATGAAAATGATGAATCTTTCTGCGAGGAAGTTCATACGACGAAGTATTACCGGGAACTGCGGGATGAAGCGGACGATTCAATCTGGTATGCTGAGTATATGCAAGAACCGATCGAAGGGAAGGGATTACTTTTTCCTAAATCAGAATGGAATAGATTCAAGCGCGCAGATATTGAGGGTAAGCAGCCGGATGATGTTATTGGGGCTACAGATGTGGCCGATGAGAGCGACGATGATTTCTGTTCTCCATTCGCAAAAGTGTTCGGTACGAAGTATTTTATCACCGATGCATTGTTAACCAAGGAGAACGTTGAGGTTACGGAGCCGAGGCTAGTTACTCTGGTCCTCGATACGCGTTGCAATAATATACGCATCGAAAGCAATAACGGCTTTAAACGTTCGAAAGACTGTAAAGGTAAAGAATGAGAAATATATCGTCCAAGCTAAGCCTACCACAGCCTATAAGGCAACCCGCATCCTGTTAAAATCCGGCTGGATCAAGAAGCATTGTTATTTCCTGGAAGAAAGTAAATATAAGAAAGGATCGGACTACGATCGCTTTATGGAGGCGCTTACAAAATACAAGAAGGAAGGCGGAAACAAGCATGACGATGCTCCCGATGGTCTGACCATACTGGCCGAAAACGTGGAATTCATTGGTTTATATGCGGCTAACAATACCCCCAGGTGGCGCATTCCCGGAGATAGGATAATACCTTCTTCCGTTTATATTTTAGCATAAAATAGCTTTATGCCAAGTATAAACGAGATTCTTCCAAACAAAGATTTTAGTCAGGTTGTCAATACCCTTTCCGTGGATACGATCGAAGATCGTGAAGCAAGAGAGTATTACAACGAATATCATGGCGACCGCCGGCGCCGGAAAACGTCTGTCGGTTGGCGCGAATCCAAACGGCTTGAAGTCTATTCCGATACCCTAACGGATAAACACGGTAAGCCGCTCCGGCTTCCGGATAAAATCGTGGATGTCGCCCGGATTGTAACGAACTTTCCCAAGAAGGAAGTTCGCACCTCAACGGCTTTCCTCTATCGGAATGATCCGGAATGGTTGTATGCTCTGGACTGCGGATAAGATTATTACGGCTACCGATGAACTGGGCGCCTGGATAAAAAGAGAAATGCCAAATCTTTTCGGCAAAATACTGGTTGTATATGCCGATGTGTTTCAACCGGAATGGGATGAGGTGGCATTCCTTATGGACGCTCGGGAAATGCGGCTTTCCCGCATGATGGATACCAATGATTATTATGGCGATCCTATGTTGGAAACATTCGATGTAGCAGATTTACCGACGAAAGATACTATGGGCAAGGAATTATCTTTTACTTCTAAAATAGACACGCGAGTAATAGAAAAGGATGAGGTGTCGGGAGGCATTTTTTATTATTTCATCCCTACCTCCATTATTCCTTCTTTTTCTTCGAACAATATGGGTGTGATTTTTTCTAACTCTTTTAGTACGTTTGTCAGGTTGGTACAATTTGTCGTGATCGTATAGGTATATTTCAGGGCGGTGGAATCTTTGATTTCAAACGAAATATTGTATGTCCGGGCTAAAGTATTCAGCACTTGCGATAAGGGAGCGTTTTTAAAAACCAGGACATTCCGCTTCCACGCGGAGTAAAGTTCGACATGATGCGACTGCACGATTTCACAGCGACCGGATCGTTTATCATATGTAGCTTTCTCTCCCGGTTGCAACCGGCAAGAAGGAAGTGAATCGGATTTCAATTCGATACAACCCGTTTCCAAGGCTACCCACAGAAAGTCTTCTTCCGGGTAGGCTTTTACGTCGAATGTCGTTCCTACCACTTTAATATGCAGATGGGCGACGTCCACGATAAAAGGGCGCCGTTTGTTTTTGGTTACTTCAAACCAGGCTTCTCCTTCCAAAAACACTTTACGTTCGAAAAGCCCGAACTTTTTCGGATACCTCAGCCGGCTGCCTGCATTCAGATACACTTTGCTGCCGTCCTGAAACAGGAGTTGCATGCGTTCCCCGCGAGGAACATACACTTCTTCATACTCAACGGTTCCGCCTAAATCTACGCGGGAATCGATGTGCATGAATAATCCGATAAACAAGGCAACCGGAAGCAGAATCGCTGCCGCGTAGGCCCTATAGCGGCGCACGCGCCGGGCGTGAAGCCGGTGCATGATTTTCCGGTAGAGTAGGGCCGACGGTATCGCATGGTCGATCTGTTTTTCTTCTTCTCCCGCGCGGATGGCTTTTTCGTCTAAGTCCATTCGCTCCGAAAGCCATTGCTGGCCTTCCGCTGTCGCAAGCCAACGCGCTACTTCGCGTGCTTCCCGGGGGGCAGCCTCGTTTTTCAATGTCTTTTCTATAATCGGCAGATCGGGCATCTTCATTTTTATCTTCTTTTATTAATAGACACGTAAGATGATTAACAGAATGAATGCCATACGTATAAAAGAACTAAAAAAAGTCGCTTTAAATGGCTTCTGAGTAGTTTTATCGCTTGCGCGTAATGTGTTTTTACCGTCGGAATCGATAGATTCATTTTAGCGGCGATTTCCTGATTGGAGAGATTGTCTTTCAATTTGTACAAGTAAACCCGGCGTTTCTGTTCCGGCAACCTTTGGAGTATGCGATAGAAGTGCGATTGCATGTCTTTCTCTTCAAGAAGGGCGAATACCTCATCCTCATATTCCGGTGTCGACTGCATGATTTCGTAATTTTTCTCGATCGCGCTGTTCCTGTTCCGAATCTCGTTGAGTACGTGATTTTTCAACATCGTATAGAGATAATTTCTCAGGTTTACATTCACCGACAGCAGTGTACGATCTTCCCATAATTTCAGGAAGACTTGCTGCACAGCGTCTTCCGAAGCGCAGGTGCTTTTCAAATATTTATAGGCCAATACATAAAGCAACTTATGATACCGTTCGTAAATAACGGTAAACGCTTCCTCGCTTTCTTGTTGAAGCTGGGCAAGGAGATCTTCATCGGTGCACGTGGATTGCTGGAAAAAAGGCATGCGATGGAGAGAGAGGGACTAAACCCGGAGATGGCCCGGTTGCCCGGCTGATGATTCTTCAAAAGCGCAATCCGGTTCACAAGTAGATATTCCTGCCTTGTTTGGCTGCCGATTGGGGAGAAGGCAGAGACAAAATCCGTTTTCCTTGAAACTGTAAAACGTAGCAGCGGGATATTCCCCGGCAAGGATACAAAGTCGTTTTTTCATCCTTTTAATTTTCTATTTTTATAAACCCTCTCTATTCGAATAAATAAAGCAGGATATATCGTTCCTTTCTTGCGATATATAGATGTAAAGAAAGAGAGAAAAAAGTTCATACACAATTTTTTAGATATAAATAATAGCTTTTCCGATATGCCATCTATTCAACCATCCACCTACACTCGTAGTCTTCCGGCCGTTCGAAGAAGCTTTTTCTTTTGATTTCCGGAACGCCAAAGTAGAAAGGTAACTTCATCGTACCGTAATCCGGGATTTCGTTTCATGTTTGACATTTGGCAAAAAACAGGCTAATGCTATCCATAAGATTGTATGCGCTTTATGCTCTACACATTCCGGTCGCCGAGGGGCTATATCTTCCAACTCTTTAGCCGGATTATCTAAGGCTAAGAATCTGTGGGGTACTGCATCCATTTTCTACATTTTTTTGAAATGCAAAATTATAAGATTCCGCGAGCAGTAAAGATAGACCTTTATATGATTATATTTTCGTTAGTGTGTTTTCTCTGGGACATGGGAATAGATTTTATTTTTCAGCCAGGTCAAAAAGTATAAATAACCAGGGTAATAAATCTCTTTTACCTAGGTAATCAAAGTTTATGACCAAGGTAAAAAAAATAAAAATCGAGTATCCGGCAAATAATACACAGGCTTTCTCATAGGATTGCTATCAAAAACAAATCATACGTATGCCCTACCTGCCGAGTAACGCACTGGCCTCCGGCAGGCAATTAAGCACGGGATTGCTAT
>DBFJSK010000591.1:0-3528 GCA_048403675.1 Tannerellaceae bacterium
AATCTGGGAAATCGTTGCGGCATCACATCCGCGGCCGCTCAGCTTATCGTCGGTCGTCTCCCGAAGAAAAGCATTCGCCACGTCGATCTGGTAATACAAACGGTAATACGACCCTTTGATCCAGGGATTCGTGGAGTTCCACGACGTATTGTTGAATTCCGGAATACCCGGGTCGTTCCACGCGCAATGCGCCTCGTCGGAGGAAAGCTCCTGCATATTCCACGTACACCGCAGGAAAGAAGCCTGGCTGCCGCCGTCGATACCCTTCACATCCTGGTCGGCGTCGCCGCCCGTATTGCCGCCGATCACATACCCGGCGTAGATTTTGGCCAGCGAACTGGTATAAGGAGGCAATTCGCTGCCGAAAGTCGTTTCCGACACCAACATATCTTTCGACAGAGGAATCGTATCGAGATCGTTCACACACGAAGTCGTGCCGAGCGTGAGGCCGAGCAGCATCATTGGCACGAGCTGTTTATATTTTACTGTTTTCATCGTATCTGCTGTTTTTAAAAGTTAACATTTAAACCGATCATATACGTACGGGGCCGCGGATAAATATTGTTGTCCATGCCCGTATTATCTTCCAGCGTGCTCGTACGGCCGATTTCGGGATCAAGCCCGCTATACTTCGTAATCACGAAAGGATTCTGCACCGTAAAATACACGCGGGCCGTCTGACCGCTGCGGAATACCTTGTCGAAGGTATAGCCCAACGTAATATTATCCATCCTCAGGAACGACGCGTTCTGCACGTAATAACTCGACAAAGGTTGCGACATCTGGAAATTCGTTTTTTCGGCACTGCGCAACCGATTCTTCAGGAAGCCCGTCTGATCGTACATCTGCGAGCCGGCCCACGCTTCCCGGTTCGATTGGATATTATTGTACACCGAATTGCCGAAGCTGGCGCGCAGCCCGAAATTCAGATCCCATTTTTTATACGAGAGCTGCGAGGTAAGCCCCAGGAACACATCCGGCGCCGCTTTCTTAAAGCAGATCAAATCCTTTTCATCGATCTTTCCGTCCTCGTTCTGGTCTACATACGCCCCTTCGATAGGCGAACCGTCGGCCCGGTAAATCTGTTCATACACATAGAACGAATTGAAAGGCTGCCCTACCTTGTGAATCATCGCCTTGTAGCCGGTAGCCCCGTCGATGCCCGAATGCTGTACGCCCGGATAGGAGGGATCGTCGTTCACCGTCAGCTTCGTGATCTTATTCTTATTATAAGAAAGGTTGAAGCCCAGCGTCCAGTTCCAATCCTTCGTAACGATAGGATGCGTATTGAGGGTAATTTCAAACCCCTTGTTTTCCAGTTCGCCCACATTCGTCAGCAATTCGTTGCTGAAATTGGCCCCGGCCGGTACCGCTACCGTATTGAGCAAATCCTTCGTCTGGCGGAAATAAGCATCCACGCTACCGGTCAGCCGGCCGCTGAAAAATCCGAAGTCGATACCCGCGTTCCACGTCGTCGTTTCTTCCCATTTCAGATCCGAATCATATTCCAGCGGAGCCAGCAAACTGGTCTTCGTATCGCCGAAATAATAATTGGCGCCCGCTTTGCTATACTGATAACGCGCCATATACGGATAATCGCCGTTGCCCAGGTTCTGCTGTCCGGTAATACCCCAGCCCAAACGCAATTTCAAATCCGACAAAACCGCTACGTTCTTCAGGAACGTTTCGTCCTTCATGCGCCAGGCCAGCGCTGCCGAAGGAAATACCCCCCAACGGTTGTCCGGGCTAAAGCGCGACGAACCGTCGTCGCGAAGCGTAAAGGTCAGCAGGTAACGTCCCAGCAAGGTATAATTCAAACGTCCGAAGAAGGATACCAGATAGCTCTCCGTTTCGAACTGCTGGCTATCCTTATAATCCGTCTTTCCCTCTTTTTCGGCCATCGCGGCAGAATAAGGATAGGCGTTTTCGGTCTTGCTATAGAAATGCTGCCAGGAATAACCGGCCATCACGTCGATGTTATTGATACCGAATTCCTTTACGTAATTGAGGTAAAAGTCCAGCAAATGCGTCCGTTTCAACTGGTAGATATGCTCGTTTTCCCCCCAGCCGGCTTTATAAGTGCCGGTGCTGTAGGTCATGGGCGAATTGTCGTTGGTGATTTTGTCTTCTTCGCTCTTCGATACGTCGTACGCCACATTCAGGTTCGCCCGCAGTTCGGGAAGGAAATGGAAGCGGTAGTCGATCTGAGCGTTGCCGATGCTGCGGTAGACGTCGGATATATCGCTTTTTTCTTCCAACATCGCCAGCGGGTTGGTGATCGCGATGCCGATAGGCTGGGGTTCGAACGACGGTTTGTCCGGCTGGGCCTGTTGCATATCCAGGTAATAGCCGTTACCGAAAGGCAGCCCGTCGATGTAAACCGGCTTGGTCGGGTTGAACTGCGTAGCCATGCCGATGGCGCCGGTGTCGGCAAAGCGGTTGCGGTTATAGATTCCCTTTACATTCAACTGGATGTTCAATTTTTTGTCGAAGAAATTCGGATTCAGGTTGATAGCCCCCGTGGTGCGTTGCATGTTGGAGGTTTTCAGAATCCCGTTGTCGGTGGAGTAAGAAGCCGACACGCGGTAGGGCATATGAGGCACGGCGCCGGATACGCTCACGTTGTGGTCGGTGCTGAGGGCCGTGTGGAAAATCTCGTCCTGCCAGTCGGTATTCGCCGTGCCCAGGGCGGCCGCCTGCTGGCTGTCGGCGCCGTATTTGCTGATGACGAAGTTGCGGAACTCGCCGGCATCCATCACATCCACCTTTCCGGCCCGGGTATTGATGGAGAACGACCCGTTGTAACCCACCTTCACTTTGCCTTCTTTACCGGTTTTGGTGGTGATCAGGATGACGCCGTTCGAGGCTCTCGATCCGTAGATGGCCGTAGCCGACGCGTCTTTGAGGATGGTGAACGTGGCGATGTCGCTGGGGTGAACCGTCAGCAGCGGGTTCGACATCCCTTTGATTTCGGAGTTGTCCACCGGCACCCCGTCGATCACGATAAGCGGGTCGTTGCTGGCCGACATCGAAGAACCGCCGCGGATGCGGATGGTGGCCCCGGCTCCCGGCGCGCCGCCCGAGCTTACAACGCTCACGCCCGCCGCCTTGCCGGTAAGCATGTCGGTAGCCGACGATACGGCTCCTTTGACCATTTTATCGGCGTCGATGGCAGTAACCGAACCGGTCAGGTCGTTTTTCTTTACTTGGCCGTAACCGATTACGACCACTTCGTCGAGCACTTCGGTGTCTTCCTTGAGCACCACGATCAGGTTGCTCTGCGCGTGGTTGACGAGGGTCTGCGTAACATACCCTACATACGAAATGACGATGGAGCTGCCTTCCTGCGCCGAGAGGATGAAATTACCGTCTATATCGGTAATGGTACCGTTAGTCGTCCCTTCCTGTAGGACGCTGGCCCCGATAATGGCCTCACCGCTTGCATCTTTTACGTTACCCTTTAGCGTAACGTTTTGCGCAAGTACATTAAAGGAGAGAAACAATCCTATCAGTACTGATAGGATTGTT
>DBFJSK010000592.1:0-1871 GCA_048403675.1 Tannerellaceae bacterium
AAAAAACGGGCTTTACAACCTGGTTATCCTTCTCTTTTACGGCCAGAAGGCCTTTTCAACTTCAAAGCTTGGTTAACATATCAAGCCAATCAGAAGCAAAAAGAAAGATAAAGCCATTTATTCTATCTTTTTGACAAAAGAAACAGTTTACCGAATCCCTAAAAAGAGCCGGAAAAGAGTTCGAAATAGCACCTTCACAAAGGCTTTTCTCAGGCTCAGACGGGGTTAGGGTCGCTTTAGGGAGTTAATTGAAAATAAATCCGTACATTTACCCCCATATCTATTAAAGAGAATTAGGATGAAAAAAAGTATTTGGAGTATTTGCCTGCTCTGTCTCCTTTTCACCGGCTTGAGCAGTTGCGACGATGACCCCTACGACAGACGAACGGCCGAGGAAGCCACCTACGCGCTATGCAGTGCCACCTGGGTAGATTATTTTGAAACTGCCGACGGACTGGACTGCGAACAACAACTCCGTTTTTATGCCAACGGAGAAGGAGAAGACTACCGCATTTATTATTACCCCAACGGACGGGAACAAACCGAAAACGTCCCGTTTTACTGGGGTTGGGAACCCGGAAATTATTATTTCGATGCCCTCTCGATGGACTATCCGAACGGCGAAACAACCTGGCTGGAAGAAATCTGGATCAGCGGCAATCGGCTGGATTGTTTATATAACGGGGAACAGGTCAGTTTCCGGGCCTATTGAAAAGCGTTTATCCCGAGGGACGATCTTTACCCTAAAGAAAGGAAAGATATTTTTCCCTTCAAAAAAAATCCATTTCACCCAAAAAAAGAGTAGCGTATCTGTATCCATTAAAAAAGGCCGGTGAACCGGCCTTTTTACTTTTCTTTCCTAGTTTACTTTTTTGGTTTTCCTTTTTAGAACTCTTCTCTTCCCGTAAGACTCCTTCATTCTTCATCTGACAGGAACCTAAGAAGCAATTTTCGGTATCAGGGGAAGGGAATTTCAATTTTTTATCTCTACCCTATTCCTCCCGCAAATTTATTTTGCACTTATAGAAACGACTCCACCTTAGCATTCATTTCTTCTTCTGCCTAAACGAGACGAGTAAAGAGAAAAGAAAAACTTACTTTTAAACTATTTCTTTTCCAAATCGTTCAAAGGAACATAAAACGTCGTGGTAGTAGGCGAATAGAGCCCGCCAGTGATACATCCCAGGAAACCATTCAGAAAAGTCCAATTGTACTTCACGGCATAATTTTCTCTATTTCCTATGTAATTCTTAGCTTCCACATTGTTTTTAGCAAGAGGAATTAAGCCCCATAATAAATTGTGGTTAGTAACAGCGTTCACTTTAACAACGGGATCGTTTTGCTTGACATTTCCCATACATATTTTCGCATTATAACACGATGTCATAGCTAAGGCAAAGATTGCCATACACAAAATGTTTTTCATTTTTATCATAAATTAAGTTATTGCCGCAAACTTACAATACGTAAAGAATATAACCAAGCAAATTCGAATAAAAGCGCAAAAAAATGTGATAGAATACCCTTCCTTATACAGAAAATCAGGTAAATCTAACCCTTCGAAAAAAGAAAAGGAAACAGCAACGTAAAGAAACGGCATCTCTCCGAATAACCCGACAAATACGGTATGAAATAAAACGGTTTCCCCTTATTTCAACAACCTATCGATAGGCTGCCGAAAATACCGACTGGAAAAAAGCAGGAAAAATAAAAGTCAGGAAAAAGGGAAGAATAGGAAATATTCGGCCATTTAAAACAAGGTATTCTACTGCAAAAAAGCGGCCAACCGCCAAAATTGCTCGTGAAAGTAGTCTCGCCGGGAATCGAACCCGGATCTAAAGTTTAGGAAACTTCTATTCTATCCGTTGAAC
>DBFJSK010000593.1:0-6001 GCA_048403675.1 Tannerellaceae bacterium
AAGGCCAGGTGTTCCTGGATGTGACGGGACGTAACGACTGGTCGTCGGCCTTGATTTATCAGGATGGTTCCGGTACGACTTCTTATTTTTACCCCTCGGTGAGTGCATCCTGGATTCTGACGCAAACCTTGCGCGACCGGTTGCCCGAATTTCTCTCGTTTGCCAAAGTTAGAGGTTCGTACGCCATCGTAGGTAACGATTGCGACCCCTATCTGACAACGGCTACCGGCTATTACACCTTCGATAATACATATGTGAATCCGTTCGACAGCAAAGATTACCCGTTTTACAAGTTCGATTCCGAATATTTGCGGAATAATGCGTTGAAACCCGAAAAACAATATGCCCTCGAATTCGGGTTGGAAGCTAAGTTCTTCCAGGACAAAGTAGAGGTCATACCCGCCAATAATTTAGGCTGAAGACTACCGATTTTTTCGCTGGTTCCCGACCGGCGCCACGAACCGTCCTGGTTCAGAACCTTTTGTCCCTGTTCATTACGCGTATACGCATAGCTCGTATATATATCGCCATAAGCGCCGCCTACCGTAGCCCATGCTTCCGTATCCGAACCTCCTCCTTTTAATTTGTAACGTTCCACGCCCGGAGCCAGTTCGATAATCTTATTTTCATTGTGCGTCAAGTTCAGCGAGAGATCCCACAACCAGTCTTTTGTTTGAATCGGAGTGGCTGTAAGTAAGAACTCTATACCCGAGTTCTGGATATTTCCGGCGTTGATCCACCGGGCTGTCACGCCCGTTTCTTCCGGCATGCTCAGTGCCAGAATTTGGTTCTTCGTATTCGTTTTGTAATAAGCCAAGTCGAAACCGACGCGGTTCTGGAAGAACTTAAGTTTAAATATCGTACTCGACGCTCGTTTCGGCGGGGATATTTTCTCAGCCTCATACAATTACGGTATTTCCAACGGTATCCTGAAATCCTCCCTGCCGGGACGTACGGAAGAATACGGCGGCCTGCCCCGTACGATAGCCGACGGCCGGGTAATACACGACGGTATGATACCCGAAGGCGTATTTGCCAACGGCATCACGATCAACGATGTAGACGTATCGGGCATGAGCTATCAGGAAGCCTACGACAAAGGCTTGGTAGAACCGCTTTCCGCCTACAAATACTACGCCAACCTGGCCGACTGGGGTTCGGGTATCCGCGAAACAGGTATCATGAAATGTTCCTGGATCGCCCTTCGCGAAGTTTCGGTACGCTACTCGCTTCCCTCGAAATGGACAAGCAAAATCTTTTTGCAAAACGTCAACCTCGGTCTGGTATGCCGCAATGTAGGCTTCCTCTATAACAGCCTGCCCGACAACATCAACCCCGAAGGCCTGAGAAGCAACTACACCTCCGAATATTACGAAGCCGGCGGAGCCGCGCTGACACGCAACTACGGATTCAGCATCAACGTATCATTCTAATCCCGATTCAAACAGCAAAAATCATGAACAAAATAAAAACATGGGCATTCGCCCTTCCGGTCTTCCTGGGCGCCTTCTGCTCCTGCGACAACGACTTTGTGAAAATCAATACCGATTCCGGCTCGGTACTGGAAATAGACCCGGTCTCGGCCCTCTATCAGGTAGAATCGAAATACAACACTTTCCAGTCGATGTGGGACGATTCCTACGCCTGCAAACTCCGCTGGATGCAATACTGCACCGGCATCTGGGGCTACGGTACCACCAACTTCACCTTCTTCAACTCGCGTATCGGCCAGACCCTCTATACCGAATACAATAACGTAGGCTCGTATACCCGGCACATCGAATACCTGGTCAGCCAGATGCCTTCCGACGAAGCCGCCCGCTATTCCGACCTGATTCAGGTAGCCCGCATCATCCTTATCACGAAGGGCATCGCCACCACCGACATGCACGGTTCGCTGGTGTATTCCGACGGCTGGGGCATGCGCTCGGGCAAACTGGACGTGATGGAACCCCGTTTCCAGACCCAGGAAGAACTCTTCGATTTATGGGATACCGAACTAAAAGAAATCATCGCCACCCTGAAAGCCAACCAAGGCACCGACCAGGTATCGCTGGCCGGCTACGACGTCTGCTACGACGGGAAAACCGGACAATGGATCAAAGCCGCCAACGCTGTGAGGATGCGTATCGCCCTGCGTATCTACAAACGCAAACCCGACGAAGGCCGGAAAATCGCCGCCGAAGTACTGGCATCTGCCGACATACCCGCCAGTATCGAGGACAGCTACATCATGTATTTCGACAAATTGTTCACCAGCGGCGACGACTGGCACTCCATCATCGACATGGACCGCGCTTCGGCTCCCTTCATGACCTATCTTAAGAAATACAACGACCCGCGCAAGCGCCTATTCTTCCAAATCAACGAGCTGACCCCCGAGAACGTAGCCCGCTACAACGCCGAGCAAACCGATCCCGACAAACTCATCCCGGAAGACTTCACGCGCTGGGAAGGCGGCACGGTAAGCAACGATTTGAAATCGACCGACAAACGCTACATCTCCCGCTCCATCAAAGCCGACGGCACCGATATGCGCGCCGCCAACAAACCGCAGACCCGTCTGTGGAAAGGCATGCAAGACAACGGCAGCGGCGGCTCCTGGTTCCCCATCATTACCTATGCCGACTTCTGCTTCATGGCCTCCGAATTCGTATTAGATGGCGTAGCCAGCTCGAAAACGGCCCAGGAATGGTATGAAGAAGGCGTCCGCGCCTCCATCCGGAAATGGAGCGACATCGGCAAATACTGCCAGATCAACGATTACGAAGCCGTTAGCGACGAAGAAATCGAAGCCTTCGTAGCGCAGGAAGGCATTCGCTGGAACCCGGCCATCGCCAAAGAACAAATCTACTGCCAGTCGTACGTGGAACATTTCAAAAACAACAATGAAACCTGGGCCATGTGGCGCCGCACAGGCTATCCTAACCAGCAATCAACCGTCATCACCTTCGATCCGGTGATGATAAACGGCGTGGAACAAACCGTACCCCGACGCACCCGTTTCTCGCATCCGGCCGTCGGTACCCCCAACTATGACAACGAAGTAGAAAGAATCGAAACCATGGCCAAAGACCCTGAATTCGGCGACATGACCAACGAATTCGGCCGTCTGTGGTGGGATAAGAAATAAGCCTGCCCGGCCCCAGCTTGAAGGAAGAGAATGAAGAAGAGCGTCAAAAACGCTCCAAAACATTCTCTTCCTTTCATTTACACTTGCACGATAAAAGATAATTCACTAATTTTGGCCCTTATACATAATGCGCTTTATGAACAAAAAACAGCTATTCGCACTGCTGTTCGTCTTTTTACTGACAGCCAGTTGCAACCAACAAAAACACTTTATCTCCGACGACGCCTTCCGTCAGGAAGTAGAGAAAGATTTCCAAACCAAACAGGCCGCGCTGCCCCGCGGCGATCTGTTTAAAGTATTTAACCAGCAAATGACGCCGGAAGAAAAAGAGGCCCTCACCTTCCTGTACGCCTACATGCCCATCGGCGACATCACAGACTACGAAGGCGATTTCTACCTGAAGAACATCCGTTCTTCCTTCCAGGCCAAACAGGAGATGCCCTGGGGAGACAGCATCCCCGAAGAGATCTTCCGCCACTTCGTCCTGCCGGTACGGGTGAACAACGAAAACCTGGACGAAAGCCGCTGGATTTTTTACGACGAACTGAAAGACCGCGTACGTGGCCTGCCCCTCTACGACGCCGTGCTGGAAGTGAACCACTGGTGTCACGAAAAAGTGGTCTATACTCCCTCCGACGGTCGTACCAGCTCCCCGCTGGCCTCCGTAAAGACCGCCTACGGACGTTGCGGCGAGGAATCCACCTTCACGGTAGCCGCCCTGCGCTCGGTGGGCATTCCCGCACGCCAGGTATACACGCCCCGCTGGGCCCATACCGACGACAACCACGCCTGGGTAGAAGCCTGGGTAAACGGCAAATGGTATTTTCTGGGCGCCTGCGAACCGGAACCCGTACTGAACCTGGGTTGGTTCAACGCCCCGGCCTACCGCGGCATGCTGATGCACACCAAGGTATTCGGCAAGTATAACGGCCCGGAAGAAGTGATGAAAGAAACCGACGGGTATACGGAAATCAACGTCATCGACAATTACGCTCCTACAGCGAAAGCCACCATCACCGTGACCGATACCGAAGGCAAGCCGGTAGAAGGCGCCCAGGTAGAGTATAAAATCTACAATTACGCCGAATTCTACACCGTAGCCAACAAACTGACCGATGCCCAGGGGAAAAGCTTCCTGACGGCCGGCAAAGGCGATATGCTGGTATGGGCCACTAAAGACGGCCTGTTCGGCTACAGCAAAGTGTCGTTCGGAAAAGACGACAATGTAACGATCGTACTGAATAAAAAGCCGGGCGACACGGAAACCATAGCCCTCGACATCGTGCCGCCGGTAGAAGGCTCGATCGCCGTGGAAGTAACGCCCGAACAAAAAGAAGCCAATGCCAAGCGCTTGCTGGAAGAAGACGCCATCCGGACGAAGTACGTAGCGACTTTCTATACCGAAGAAAAAGCGGCCGCTTTAGCGAAAGAATTGAATATCGATCCGATGAAAACAGAAGATTTCCTGATCGGGAGCCGCGGCAACTGGATGGAAATTGAAAAATTCCTGCGCGAAACACCGGCAGAAAAACGTCCGGCCGCCCTAGCGCTGCTGGGTGTGATCTCCGCCAAAGACCTCCGCGACACGCCGGCTTCGGTACTGGCCGATCATCTGAATAATACGCCGGCCGTAGAAATGGAAGGATACGATCAATATATCATGAATCCGCGCGTGCGCAACGAATTCCTCACACCGTACAAGAGTTTCTTCGCCGCCAACGTAGACAAGGAACTGGCAACTAAAGCGGTAGCCGATCCGCAAGTCTTGGTGGAATGGGTGAAAGAAAATATCACGATCAACGACGCGCTGAACGAACAACGTATTCCGATTATGCCCATCGGCGTATGGAAATCGCGTGTAGCCGACAAAGGCTCGCGCAACATTTTCTTCGTAGCCGTAGCCCGTAGCTTGGGTATCCCGGCCCGTATCGAACCGGTAGCCGGTAAAATTCAGTATTTCAAAGACGGCCAATGGGTGGATGTGGATTTCGAAGCCGCACAGCCCGTGGTAGCCACACAGGGTAAAGTGACGGCTTCCTACCAACCGATCAAAGCATTGCAGGATCCGAAGTATTACAGCCATTTCACTATTGCCAAATTACAACCGACAGGCAAGTTGCAAACGCTCAATTTCGAATCGGGCAGCCATGTGGATATGGGCGTAGGCGATACTTGGAGCGCTTTGCTGAAAAAGCCGCTAACGCTGGATACGGGCCATTACATGATGGTTACGGGTACGCGTATGGCCAACGGCAGCGTATTGGCCGAGCTGACTTTCTTCAATGTAGAGGAAGGCAAAACGACGCCGATCAAATTGGAAATGCGCGAAAGCCAGGACGAGATTCAGGTAATCGGGAATTTCAATTCGGAGAATAAGTTCAAACGAGCCGACAACGGCGAAGAAACGACGCTGTTGGCCACTACCGGACGCGGTTATTATATCGTAGCCGTCTTGGGCGCCCGCCAGGAACCGACCAACCACGCCATGCGCGATATTGCCGCCGTGAAGAAGGATCTGGAAGCCTGGGGCCGCGGTATGGTCTTGCTTTTCCCGGATGAGAAAGGATACAAGAATTTCGATACGAAAGAATTCGGAGAACTGCCGAATACCATCACCTATGGGATCGACATCGACAACGCCATCCAGAAAGAAATGGTTTCGGCCATGAAATTGCAGAATCCCAATACCTTGCCGATCTTTATCATTGCCGATACGTTCAACCGCGTAGTCTTCGTATCGCAAGGGTATACCATCGGACTGGGCGATCAGTTGATGAAGGTGATTCATAAGCTTTAAAAAAGTAACTCTTCTAAAGCTTGCAACCTGTAAAATGAATTTCCATGTAGGCAATTTAAGATATTACAATT
>DBFJSK010000594.1:0-3695 GCA_048403675.1 Tannerellaceae bacterium
GATGGAGCATATTTTGACCGATCGGGAGATGGCTGCTTTGAATCACCAGGTCGATATACAGGGACGATCCGAATGGGAAGTGGCCCGCGATTTTCTGATTGGAAAAGGGTTGTTGAGCAAAAGGGGGGAAGGGAAAAATACGAATGAATGAGATGAAAAAGGATAAAAGATGGCCGGCAACGGACGAGGTGTACATACAAGCGCAAGCCAATACCCAAGCACAGGTACAGCGGCAGGTGGCGAGGCAGACGCCGGCCTGGGCTTCGGAAAACGGATTAGGGGCCGAGGCTACTTCCGCAGTGATCCGGTTTGAATCGGTTTCGAAAGCGTATGGCGACCGGCTGGTATTGGATAATTTGAATCTTTCGATAGGTAAGGGAGAGTTCATGATGGTAATCGGCGGTTCGGGAAGCGGGAAAACGACGATGTTGAAATTGATAAACGGTTTGCTGGCGCCCACTTCGGGCCGGGTATATGTGGATGGAAAAGACATTTCGAAAATGAATCAGACGCTTCTCAGGCGCAATATCGGCTATGTGATTCAGGGAATCGGTTTGTTCCCGCACATGAGTGTCCGGAAAAATATAGCGTATGTACCCGATTTATGGAACCGGCGCGATAAAGTGCGGACTGCTCGCGCCGTGGAGAGTTTGGCCCGTATGATGGGATTGGACGAAGAAATACTCGATCGGTATCCCTCTGAATTATCGGGCGGCCAACGGCAACGGGTGGGCATAGCCCGGGCTTTGGCAGCTCACCCGGAGATTTTGTTGATGGATGAACCCTTTGGTGCGGTTGACGAGATTACCCGCAAAATGTTACAGAACGAGTTAGCCCGTATCCACCGCGAAACAGGGGTAACGATTTTTTTCATCACACATGATATTAAAGAAGCGCTTCGATTGGGAACGCGTGTCTTAGTAATGAATCGCGGCCGCATCGAACAGCTAGGCGCCCCCGACGAGATTCTCCATGCGCCTCAAACCGCTTTTGTCCGAGAACTGGTCACCGACCGGTAATCGTTGGTCGGGAAAGCATCGGCTTTCTCGAAAGGTGCTAAGCGGAAGAACGTAAAGCGGGGGCAGGAAGAAATTCTGAATGTCAAATAGTTGATTTTTAGGATTTCATGAAGAGCGGAGAGACCGGACTCACATCCGCTGCCTTCTGCTTGGAAGGCGAATACTCTTCTGAGGCTTCCAAAAACGAAGCCTCCGGGAGCTACTAACTGAGCTACTGCCGCTTATCCACTTTTAAAGAGTGCCTTCTTTAGAATATCTTTTGGTCTGGTTTGCAGAGGGGCTTGCATCCATCGGGGCTTGCATTCATCGGGTAAAACAAGATAAGTTATTCATTCGATTGATAAGTTCTACAATCTCAATCTTATTTGCGTGTCAATGAAGTATAAATTCCCATCTATGCCATAAAGTACATTGTTAGGAACTGCATCGAACACTTCATACGTTGAGTTATGATATTCATCATAATAATCCATCTCCAAGCCTAATGCCTTCATATAAGTAGCTATTTCATCTTCCGTAGCTTCGCGCTCTGCCAATATATAAGGTTGTGTAAGGACGGCGCAGAACTCTTGTGGGCTGTTATAAGAGAAACCTATCATCTGATAGGGAACATTACTAAAGAATTTATTATGTGCAGCCATACGGATGAAGAAATTTTCCAAGTCATCACCTGCATATTCAAAGTTATTCAGTTTGACAACTATATTGTCTTTATCTCCTGTATAGACTTCATTTTCTCCACCTTTGCTTAGAAATTCTACATTCAGCTCAGAGAGAGAAACCCACAGGTTATTGGATTGGGCGAATGCTATCAGTTCGTCTATTTGCCCTCTCTTATAGCTCTCTGTTGGTTCAGCCGTTCCTGTTGTTTCCTTTTTTCTTCTAACGATACAGGCTGCTTGCTCCAAGAGGTTATTGATTGACGAGTGCACTCTATCCATTGCTTGTGAAATTCATTGATATATTCCATAAATCTTATGATTAGGAGTTTAAAACAAAGGTAGTCAATTTACTTTAAATTCGAATGATTAGCTACAACATTTTATCGGTTGGGTTCTATCTGTATGATTTACGGTATGCTTCTTTTTTACTAAGATTCAAAGGAATCCCTACAAACAAACAGAGGATATATCCTGAATAGGATATATCCTCTGTTCCTTAAGAGCGGAAGACGGGACTCAAACCCGCGACCCTCAGCTTGGAAGGCTAATGCTCTATCAACTGAGCTACTTCCGCAAAAAAGATAGAGCTGTGACCAGCTCTCTTTTTATGACCGTCTCGTTTCCGATCGGGAAAGGTGGGCAGTGATGGATTCGAACCACCGAAGGCGAAAGCCAGCTGAGTTACAGTCAGCCCCATTTGGCCACTCTGGTAACTGCCCCCTTGTTTTTAATTGCAGTGCAAAGGTACGATTAATTTTGTAACTTGCAAGAAAAATCGATCATTTTTATAGCCGTTACCGCGGCTTCATCCCCTTTGTTTCCGTACTTCCCGCCTGCGCGGTCTTCCGATTGCTGCATTGTATCGGTCGTTAACAGCCCGAAAATAAAAGGAATATCATACATCAGATTCAGTTCCGTAATACCTTGCGTAACGCCCGAACAAACATAATCGAAATGAGGCGTATCCCCTCTTACCACGCATCCCAATACGATCACCGCATCTAACTCTTTACTTTCCGCCAGTTTTTTTGCCCCGAAAGTCAGTTCGAAACTGCCTGGTACCCGATTTACATAAATGTTTTCCGGTTTTACCCCATGCTTTTCCAGCGTATTACAAGCTCCTTCCAGCAGTTTTTCGGTAATGTTTTTATTCCATTCTGCCACAACGATTCCCACCGTCATATCCGAAGCATCGGGTACGCTCTTGAAATCATAATCTGATAAATTCTGATAAGCTGTTGCCATAAATTTGTTCTATTAAAACAAAAGGATGCCTTGTAAAAAACGAGACATCCCCTGCCGGCTGATTATACGATGTATTTTATTAGTTAGCCAGTGCAGAAGCACGGGTGATATACTTGTCGATATCCGCAGCTTCGACGCTGTTGAAATAATTATCTTTAATAGCCGTATACGCTTTCACGGCATCTTTATATTGTTGCAAACTTTCGTAAGCGATACCCGCTTTTTTCAAGTAGACAGGGCTGACCACTTCATTCGAAGCCTCTTTGGCCGCTTTTTCAAAATAGCTGATCCCTTTTTGCGTATCGCCCATATTCACATAGCAATCGCCGATCAGGCCGGTGATTGCCGGCGAAATCATTTCATCCTTTCCGCTGAAAGATTTCAGTTTATCGAGTGCCTTTTGCGTATCGCCCAGCTTGAAATAACAAATACCCGCATACGCTTTAGCCTGATTACCGGCGTCGGTGCTGCCGTATTGGTCGATAATGGCTTCGAATCCTTCGAAATCGGCTCCGTTACCATTCAGCGCCAAGGCAAACGAATCTCTGGCGAAATATTGTTCACCTTTAAACAAAGCGGCTGCCGCTTTCTTTTGCTGAGGATTCAGATAAAAATTCTTGATGCTCAGAACAGCTCCAACAACGAGTGCGATCGCGATGATACCGTAAATGATTTTCTTTGAATTGTTTTCAATGAATTGTTCCGATTTGGATACAATTTCTTCAACTTCTAACTCCGCGTTGGTGTCCTTTCCTTTAGTAGCCATAAT
>DBFJSK010000595.1:0-3221 GCA_048403675.1 Tannerellaceae bacterium
CCGTTCTCTCTCGAATGCGGATGCAAAAGTAGTGCTCTACAACATATCTTCCAAACTTTTTACACATTATTTTCTAATTATTTTTCAAAAACCATTGTTAATCATTGGTTATCTGACATTTAAAAATACAACCTTAAAAATGCCATATTTCCTCTGCTTCTCTTCAACTTTCAACCTCCTATATAATAATGTATATAAATAATTTGCTATCCGAAAAAACTAATGCGCCCAATCTCTCCTATATTTCCGGAAATTCCGTACATTTGGAGCACACAATCTAACTAAACTCAAACACATAATGAAAACAAAAACCGCCCTTCTCCTTGGCCTTGCAAGCTGCCTCTTCGCCGGCTGCCAGGAAGTCGCCCCTCCGGCTCCCGTACAACCGGTACCCACGCCGGCCCAAGTTGCCTGGCATAAAATGGAAACATATGCCTTCGTTCATTTCGGCCTGAACACTTTCAACGACCTCGAATGGGGATACGGCAACACGCCCGCTTCCACTTTCAACCCCACCGACCTGGACTGCGACCAATGGGTACGCACCATCAAAGCTGCCGGGTTGAAAGGGGTTATCCTCACCACCAAACATCACGACGGTTTCTGTTTATGGCCCACAGCTACCACCGAATACAGCGTAAAAAACGCTCCTTGGAAAAACGGCCAAGGCGATATGGTACGCGAATTATCCGACGCCTGTCATAAACACGGATTAAAGTTCGGCATTTACCTCTCCCCTTGGGATCGCAACAGCGACAATTACGGCCGGCCGGAATACGTACAAAAATTCCACGCCCAGCTCCATGAACTCGTCACCCATTACGGGCCTCTGTTCGAATACTGGTTCGATGGCGCCAACGGCGGCAACGGTTGGTATGGCGGAGCAAACGAAACCCGCTCGATCGACGCCAAAACGTACTATAATTATGAAGCGGCCCGCGACACACTGAAAGCCTATCACCCCGACGTGATGATTTTCGGCGGCACCGTACCCGATATTCGTTGGATCGGCAACGAAGAAGGCTGGGCCGGCGATACCCAATGGAGCTTGTACAGTCCCGATAAAGAAACCCATTACCAGCAAAGCCAGTGGGGCATGGAAGACGGCGACCAATGGCTAGGCGGCGAATGCGACGTATCCATCCGCCCGGGATGGTTCTATCACGCCCGCGAAGACCATCAAGTCAAATCGCTCGCCAAATTGGTCGATCTTTACTACCGCAGCGTAGGCCATAACGCCAATTTCCTGTTGAACTTCCCCGTCGCCCTAAACGGCAAAATCAGTCCGACGGACTCCTTGCGAGCCGTTGAATGGTATGAGACTATTCAAAACGATCTGAAAAACAACCTATTAAAAGGAAGCAAAGTAGAAGCCAGCAACACGCGCAGCCGCCAATTCAGCGCCAGCCGAACCATCGACGACGATTGGGATACTTATTGGGCTACGGCGGATGGTGTAACCCAAGGCACACTAACCTTCACCTTCCCGCAGCCTACTAGCCTAAATCGGCTGCTGATTCAAGAGTATATCCCCTTAGGCCAACGCGTCAAATCCTTCCAAATCGAATATGAAACCGACGGCAACTGGCAACCAGTCGTGGCGGTAGATTCCACCACCACAGTAGGATATAAACGCATTGTTCGCTTCCAAACAGTCGATACCCGGAAATTGCGTATCCATTTTGCGGAAGCCCGCGGCCCGCTCTGCATCAATAATGTAGAAGCGTTCCTGGCCCCCGCCTTGATGACGGAACCCGCCATCAGCCGCAACTTAAAAAATGAAGTCCTATTAGAAGCCGGCGATAAAGGTTCGGAAATCCATTATACAATCGACGGCACCGACCCGACAGCCGAATCGCCTCTCTATGAAGCTCCCTTCCTCTTCGACCGGAAAGGCACGGTAAAGGCCATTGCTTACGACCCAACTTTCGACAAAAGCAGTCCCATATCGATTGCGGAACTCGATATTGCGGCCGAACATTATACCGTTGTTTCGCCCAAGGACGAAAAAGCCGAGGTCATTTTCGACGGCAACGGCTACACCACTTATTACCTTCCCAAAGGCAAACAAGAGCTTGCCATCCGGCTCGACAAGGAAGAAACGATTTCCGGATTCCGGTATACCCCCAACCAAGGACGCGATGCCGGCGGCCATATCGCCAATTACCAGTTCTTTGTAGGCCATGAAAAAGTAGCGGAAGGCGAATTTTCGAATATCAAAGCCAATCCGATCGAACAAGTCATCCGGTTTGCCGGCGTGAAAGGGAATGAGATACGCCTCGTCGTAACCCGGATCGTAGACAATCAGCCACAAGCCGGTATCGGCGAGTTCTCGCTTATAACCGAATAAAGCGAAGGCTTACTTACAGTAAAAAAAATCTCCGGCCGTACCCTCTCCAAAAGGATACGGCCGGAACCGTTCCGGCAGACGACGTATTGCAAAAACTCTCCCGTTACACCGGCAAGCTCTAGACCCGTTTGCCTTCTCACTCCATCTTTACCCCCACTTTTGCCAACCACCCCATCCCCCCTCCGCTCCCCCCTACTGCACAGCCGTTTTCAAACCATTTATTCCCCCGATTTGTTTCAGTAGTGTCTATAACCAAAATTCAAACATCTATGAATATTTCATTGCGTACACAAGAATTGAATCACCTTTTCTCTTACGAGAAAAAAACGGAACTACCAGAAAGCCGGTTAGAAATCATGCCCTTCCGTTTTATCCAAACCCGCGGAGCGAGCGAAATCGACCGTATTCAGCGTACGCTTCCCCCCACCGAATTTTGTCCGGTAACCGACGATCACATCCAAGAAAATAAAACCTTCTATTATACCATCTTTACGCCCTCCGGCCACCGAAAACGCAATCAGGCCATTCTCCTGCTACACGGCTTGAACGAACGCAGTTGGGAAAAATACCTCACTTGGGCCGAATACCTGGCCCAAAATACCGGAAAACCCGTCATCCTCTTTCCCATCGCTTTTCATATGAACCGTACGCCCTCGCTTTGGTCGAACCCGCGCGCCCTGCTACCCTGGGTAAGCCGCCGAAAAGAAGAAATAGAAAACCTCAGCAACTCCACCTTCGCCAACCTGGCCTTAAGCAGCCGCCTCTCCCGCCATCCGCTCCGTTTTTACACCTCCGGCCGCGAATCGGCCCACAACATCTGCCAACTCGTAGCCGAAATAAAAAGCGGCAAGCATCCGCTCTTTCAAGAAGA
>DBFJSK010000596.1:0-5297 GCA_048403675.1 Tannerellaceae bacterium
GTGATGCCAAAGGTAGGGGCAAAGTTTATTTGTCCTTTTTTCTTCCATTTGTCAAATTAATGTAAACGTAAACAGAATCTCAATTAATTTTGTTTTCTTTGTAGAAATTGTAGGCCGAAAGCGATTCCGGCTTCCATTATCTCCATCTAAACGACAGTATGTATGACTAAGAACAAATCGGGAAAAAAAGATAACAAAGAGAAGAAGGAAAAGAAAGACAAAAATAAAGGAAAACGGATGAAAAAAGAGGCCATCGTTTCGGCCATCATCTCCACGTTCCAATCTTCTCCGAAAGAACCTTTCAATTATAAGCAGATGAGCCACCTCATCGGAGCCGACAATCAGGTACAAAAAGTCCAGGTAGCCGAGATTTTACAAGAACTGGCGGCCGAAGATTTCATTACGGAAATCGACCGCGGACGTTTCCGCCTGAACGGGCTTGGCACGATGGCTGTGGGTACGTTCTCCCGGCGCAGCAACGGCAAAAATTCGTTTATTCCCGAAGACGGAGGCAAGCCTGTTTTTGTGGCCGAACGCAACTCGGCGCATGCCATGGACGGCGACAAGGTGAAAGTGCAATTGTTCGCCAAACGCAAGGGCGCCGAGCCGGAAGGAGAGGTGGTGGAAATACTGGAAACCAAGGAACGCATTTTTGTGGGCAAGCTGGAAATAGCGCGCGGTTTCGCTTTCCTGATTACGGAAAGCAAGACGCTGGCCAATGATATTTTTATTCCCAAAGATAAACTTAAAGGAGGTAAAAACGGCGATAAAGCCATCGTACGGATTACCGAATGGCTGGAAAATGCCAAGAATCCGCAGGGAGAAGTGGTCGATATCTTAGGAAAAGCCGGACATAATACAGCCGAGATGCACGCGATTCTGGCCGAATTCGGATTGCCGTATAAATATCCGGCCAATGTGGAAAAAGCGGCCGACAAGATACCGGAAGCGATTCCGGAAGAGGAAATCGCCCGGCGCGAAGATTTCCGCAAGGTGCTGACGTTCACGATCGACCCCAAAGACGCCAAGGATTTCGACGATGCGCTCTCCGCCAAGCGGTTGGACAACGGAAACTGGGAAATAGGGGTGCATATCGCCGATGTGACGTATTACGTCAAACCCGACGGGGTGATCGACAAGGAGGCCCAGCACCGGGCCACCTCGGTTTACCTGGTGGATCGTACCATCCCGATGTTGCCCGAGAGATTGTGCAATCAACTTTGTTCGCTGCGTCCCGACGAAGACAAGCTGTGTTTTTCGGCTATTTTCGAGCTTGACGCGAACGCGGATGTGAAAAAATCGCGGATCGCCCGCACGGTGATCCGCAGCGACCGCCGCTTTGCGTATGAAGAAGCGCAACGGGTGATTGAAACGGGCGAGGGGGACTGTAAAGAAGAAATTCTGGCGCTCGACGCGTTGGCTAAGAAGTTGCGGGAGAAACGTTTTAAAAACGGGGCCATCAATTTCGACCGGTATGAGGTGAAATTCGAAATCGACGAAACCGGGAAGCCCATCAGCGTTTATTTCAAGGAATCGAAGGAGGCAAATAAACTGATCGAAGAGTTTATGTTGCTGGCTAACCGGACAGTGGCCGAATTTATAGGGCGTCCGCCCAAAGGCAAATCGAAGAAAACGTTTGTATATCGTATCCACGAATTGCCGGATCCGGAGAAAATGGAGAATTTTGCGGCATTTATCCGCCGCTTCGGGTATAAGTTGAAAACGGAAGGCAATAAAGGAGAGGTATCGAAAGGGATCAACAAGTTGCTGGATACCGTACAAGGCAAACCGGAAGAGAACCTGATCGAAACCGTGGCTATCCGTGCCATGCAGAAAGCGAAGTATTCTACTGACAACGTGGGCCATTATGGTTTGGCGTTCGATTATTATACGCATTTTACGTCGCCGATCCGCCGGTATCCGGATATGATGGTGCATCGTTTGCTGGAACGTTATCTGGCGGGGGGCCGCAGCGTAGTGAAAAATAAATACGAAGAATTGTGTGAACATTGTTCGGGTATGGAGCAGACAGCCGCTAATGCGGAACGTGCCTCGATCAAATACAAGCAGGTGGAATTTATGAGTGATAAGCTGGGCATGGTCTTCGACGGGGTCATTTCCGGCGTCACGGAATGGGGCTTGTATGTGGAGCTGAACGAGAATAAGTGCGAAGGTTTGGTGCCGATCCGCGATCTGGACGACGATTATTACGAGTTCGACGAGAAGAATTATTGTTTGATCGGGCGTCGTAAAAAACAGCAGTATCGGTTGGGCGATCCGATCACGATCAAGGTGGCGCAAGCCAATCTGGAACGGAAACAGTTGGATTTCCAATTGGTATAAGCAGAGGGCCGGGGAATGCCGGCGGAAGGCAGTTAGATCGTTCGTCTTCAGCGAACAGATACACGATATATTCCCTCTTTTGAAATTTTCCCGGTACAGGAGGATTTCAGAAGAGGGTGTTTTTTTAGGTTTGCGTTTCCGGCTAAGGAATGCAAAAGGGCTTTAGTGCGTGCGCGAAGCGAAGCGGGGAGAGACGTGTTCCGAAAATGGATAGGCCGGCGATTTCCTTTCCGAACGAGGGGGCTTCGCTGGGGGGTAGACTTTGCAACGACGGGCTTCGTGTATATTTCTTTTTCCTGAAAAAAGGGCACTGCGATGAAATTCAAATTGCATCGCAGTGAAATTCGAATCGGATGCTTATGCAATTGAAATTGCATCGGCATGCAATTTTCAGTCGTTGCAGTCGCTTTTGCAAGAGACTGATTACCAACCTTATACAAAATCACTTTTGCATCGCCGGCTTGGGGTTGACTTACTGTATATTTTTCATTTTTTAATTTTCCAGGAAGTTATTCCTTTTTCATCCTTTTTTAAGGGAAAAAGGCGGTAAGAGACATTGTATTTGCCGGCTTTTCCTGATTTCGTTTACGCCCTTGTCCTGCTCCGGCTACCCGAAATCATTCTACGGATGACGGGGTTCCACCTTGGCCGCAGCTTGATTTAGCTTATAATCGTCGGGGTAAAGAGCCAGCCCTTGTTCGCTATACCTACGCGCCTTCTCTTGATTGTTGTTGTCCAGATAAAAGGAAATAAGCAAAGCATAGGCATCCGCTTTTCCCCAACGGGGTAGGCGCGCATCGGGCCGGGGCTGCTCGTCGAGGGCAATCGCTTTCAACAAAAAGGCCTCTGTCTGCTGGCCGCCGCCGAGGGACTTGGGGGTATAATAATCGTTGCTCGCACGTACATACCAGGCCCGCAGATTGGCCGGGTCGAGTTCGCAGGCCTTTTGGGCATGGCGCCTTACTTTAGCGGAAAGAACGCCGGCTTGCATGCCGGAAGCGAACTGGATGGAAAAACTTTCCACCAACGCAAGCAAAGCATAACTTTCCGACGTAGGCTGCGCCGGAGCGCCGAGACGGTCGATTGAGGCTTGTATTTTTTGCTGCGCCTTTTCTTTCTCGCCCCGTTGAAGATAAAAGATTGCCTGATAATAGGCCGAATAGGCCAACCAGTAATCGCGCAGCTTGTCCGTAGCGGGAAGTTGCTCCAATTGCCTGTCGAGCAAGCTCATCCGGTCGGTTTTACGGGTGGCGAAAGAGGCTCGGAAAGCCATCTCTATTTTCGCTTGTATGCCGTTCAAGAGTGTATCGCCGGTTCTGTTTTCCAGTGCCCGGGCGGGAAAAGAGAGGGCTATGAAAACAAGGACGAAAAGAAATGAAGCCGATTTTTTCATGGGAGATAGGGATAAAGTGTAGCTACTGATTTTCATGCTCGTTCGGCTTTTTTCTTTTTCCAGACCAGGCTAAAACCCACAGCCAGGATAGCGATCCAGAGCAAAACAAAAAAGAAAGCCGATGCGTGACCGCGGGTAAGGGCGAGCACGGGAGCGATCGGCAGCCAGCTTACCCACCTGCCCAGCTCGGGATTCAGTTCCGTCATCGGGTAGAAGGTGTCGCTGAGAAAAAGCAGGATAAAAAAGATAAAGTTAGTGAGGGCTACCCCCATCAAACGGTTTTTTGCGCTCAAACCCAGCAATACGCCCAGAAAGGAAAACAAAATAAATCCGCTTACCAAGCCTAAGGCCAGAAAACCGGCTTCGGAAGCGGTCAGGGTTACGCCGAAAAAACAACAGCCTACGCCGATAACCAGAAGGGAGGAAGCCAGGATAAGTACTAACCGGCTTACCAGCAAAGCAAGGATAAGCCGGCCGAAGGGATAAGGTATTACCTTAAAGAACCGGATCTCTCCGCTTTGTTCGTACTCCGTCACGACATTGCCGACGGAAAACAGGGCGTCGCTGAGGGTGGTCATCACAAGCACGCCGGTCAAGAGGAAGCGGGCATAAGCCGGCATGTCGGTTCCCCAGATCAGATTGAAAACGACATAAATGAAAACCGGAAAGATGAAAGAAAAAAACACGGCCACTTTTACGCGTAAAAATGTCAGTAGCTCGTAATATACGGTGATTAGGAATGTTTTCATCGGGAGGTGGAGATTAAATATTGATAGACGTCTTTCAGACCGACGGGCAGTTCGGAATAAGCGGAGGTGGTTTGCCGGATGGTATCGATAAAGCCGGCTGTGGCTTCGGTAAAGAGAAAGATCCGGTATTCCCCTTCTTCGTAGTGGCAAACATTTTCCTTCACCGGGATGGAGATTGTATGATCGACTACGATTTTTTTTGTCAGTGCGGCTTTCGCAAACAATTCTTCGCGGGTGCAGGGGGGACAAACCAGTTTCCCGTCATGCAGAAAAGCTATCCGGGTGGCGTATAGCGCGGCTTCTTCCCACTGATGGGTGGAAAAGACAAGGGTACGGTTGTGGTTTAGAAAAACGGTATTCCATATCTTTTCCCGCATAAAAGGGTCGAGTTCGGCAGTGGGTTCGTCCAGAATCAGGAGTTCGGGCGAAGGGAGCATGGCGAGGTAAATCAAGACGCGTTTGCGCTCGCCCCGGGAAAGGGATTGCATCAGCGAATTTTTCAGTTTATCCAGCTCCAGGCAGGCATAGAGGGTATCCGACCCGGTCGTCAGGCCGTACATAGCCGATACCAGACGGATCACCTCCTTTACTTTCAAATAGGGAAACAACGTCAGGTTGTCCCATAGCACGGATGTATGTTGTTTGACTTGGGAGAAGGTGCGGCGATTATCAAAATAAACGGTTCCTTCATCCGGCTTTATGACGTCTGTAAGTAAGCAGAAGAGCGTCGTTTTTCCGGCTCCGTTAGGGCCTAATAAAGCTAATCGTTCTCCTTTTTCCAAAGTGAAAGATATGTCCCGGAGAATCTTTTT
>DBFJSK010000597.1:0-6842 GCA_048403675.1 Tannerellaceae bacterium
AAACAAAATTTTATTTTCTTTTTACTGCCTTCATCGCCATCTTCTTATTTAGAAGAAAACAAAAATCCGTTTCTATTTTTATCATATTTCCACAAATAAGCAGAAAAACAATTAAAACAGAAACGGACTCAAATAAAAACGACCTACTAAGCTTCTAAAAAACAGACAATGTGCTTTTTAACTTTAACCGCAAATCAAACAAAAGAAAAAGCAAACGCTCTTCTTATTTCCCCACCATAAACGGTTTGAATCCTTCCGAATATTCAATGCGGTAACCGTCGGCGGAAGTGGAATCCGAACAAATCAGGTAATACTCGATTTCAGCCCCGGCCTGCTTCAACCGCCGGGCACCTTCCGAACCCAACACCATACAAGCTGTCGCATAGGCATCCGCCACCATCGCCTCCGGAGCAATCACCGTTGCCCCCAACACGTCGCGCTGTACCGGGCAACCTTCCCGCGGATCGATCGTATGGGCATACTTTTGACCATCCTTGATATAAAAATTCCGGTAATTACCCGACGTAGCCATGCCCATCGGGCGGTCGAACTGCACCACCTGCTGGATCTCCTGGGTAATGCCCGACGCATCGTCGATGGGTTTCGTAATCCCCAGCCGCCAGGCTTCCCCCCTCGGATTCAACCCTTTCACCCGGATCTCGCCTCCGAAATCGACCATATAATTCTCTACTCCCTTGCTTTCCAGCATCCGGGCCAACATATCGGCCACACAGCCGTCGGCCAGCGACGAACAATTCAGGATCACCCGCGGATCGGCTTTCACCACGCGACCGTTTTCCAGCCGAATCTTCTCATAGCCCACAAAAGTTTTCACGCTGTCGATATGTTCAGCCGTAACGCTGTCCTGCCGACTGAACCCGAAGCCCCACAGATTAATCAGAGGCGCACAGGTTATATCATAAGCTCCGTCCGTCTGGCGGGACACTTCGGCGGCCTTGTTGAAAACCCGCGCAAACAAAGTATCCACCTTGTCCGTCTCATTGCGGTTCACCCGGGAAATAAGCGACGTGGAATCGAACGCATTGAATAAATAATAAAAATACTGCAACTGCTCATCCACCTCCTCGTCGAGCGAACGGGTATATTCGAACTTCACCTGGTAAGGCGTATGCAACCTGCCCCTTACTTCGTAATACTGCTTTTTCTCCTGGCATCCTACCAGCAAAAAAAGGGCCGCGATCCATACCGAGGCCCCTGTTTTCGAAATTACTCTCATTTCTTTTTCTGTTTAAAAAGCTACCCCTTTTAAAATTCCGAGGTAAAATGGAACTTTATATCCGGAAAATCCTGTTGCGCCATCATCAGCACATACCCCGAATCAGCCAGATACACATCGCGTCCTTCCTTATCGAGCGCCATATACTGCGATTTGCGTTTCTTGAAAGAAGCCAGCATTTCGGCATTTTCGCTCTCGATCCAGCACGCTTTATACAAGCTCACCGGTTCCCATTTACACTGCGCCCCGTATTCATGCAAGAGGCGGTATTGAATCACTTCAAACTGCAACTGCCCCACCGTTCCGATAATCTTCCGGCCGTTGAACTGATTGACAAACAACTGGGCCACCCCTTCGTCCATCAACTGCTCGATTCCCTTATTCAATTGTTTGGCCTTCATCGGATCGGCATTTTCAATATATTTGAACATCTCGGGCGAGAAGCTGGGCAGCCCCTTGAAATGCAATTCCTCGCCGGCCGTCAGCGTATCCCCGATCTTGAAATTCCCCGTATCGGGCAACCCTACAATATCCCCGGCAAACGCCTCGTCCACCGTCTCCTTCTTCTGCGCCATAAAAGCCGTCGGGCTGCTGAACCGCATCTGCTTGCCGAACCGCACATGTTTATAGTTGGCATTCCGTTCGAACCGTCCGGAGCACACCTTCACGAAAGCGATGCAACTACGGTGATTCGGATCCATATTGGCATGGATCTTAAAAATAAAACCGGTAAAATTATCCTCTTCGGGATCCACCACCCGCTCCACCGCCTGTACCGGACGCGGAGAAGGCGCAATGTGGATGAAACAATCCAGCAATTCCTTCACCCCGAAATTATTCAACGCCGAGCCGAAAAAGACCGGCGCAATGTCTCCCTTGAGGTAAGTCTCGACATCGAATTCCGGATAAACCCCTTCGATCAGTTCGATGTCGGCCCGTAACTTCTCGGCCTGGGGCGCGTCGATGTAATTTTCGAGTTCCGGGCTATTTATATCCTTAAACTCCACATTCTCGGTAACATACTGTTTGCTGGGCGTATACAGGTTCAGTTTCTTTTCGTAAATATTATACACGCCCCGGAAACGTTGGCCCATATCGATCGGCCAGCTCAACGGACGCACATGGATATGCAATTCTTCCTCGATCTCGTCGAGCACGTCGAAAGGATCTTTCCCGTCGCGATCCATCTTATTCACAAAGACGATGACCGGCGTTTTACGCATCCGGCAAACTTCCATCAGTTTGCGGGTCTGGGCTTCCACCCCCTTGGCTATATCGATCACAATAATTACACTATCAACGGCCGTAAGCGTACGAAAAGTATCTTCGGCAAAATCCTGGTGTCCCGGCGTATCGAGAATATTAATCTTATGGCCGGCATAATCGAAAGCCATCACCGAGGTTGCCACCGAGATACCGCGTTGTTTTTCGATCTCCATCCAGTCGGACGTGGCTGTCTTTTTAATTTTATTCGATTTGACCGCGCCGGCTACATGGATAGCACCTCCGAACAACAACAGTTTTTCGGTCAGGGTCGTTTTCCCGGCATCCGGGTGGCTGATAATGGCAAATGTCCTTCTTCTCTGGATTTCTTCTGAAAATTGACTCATTTCGGGTTATCGTTTTTCGTTATATTCATTGTTTAAATCTGCTCTCTTCCGCCAGGGCGAAGAGAAACAGGGAGGGGGGCGATTCAGCGAAGCGATTTCAAGCCCTGCATACAGATATGCAGGCTTTCTTCCCAATGAGGCAGGGAGAGCCCGAACGTACGTTTGATCTTCCCCTTGTTCAGCACGCTGTAAGGCGGACGCGCAGCGCGCGCCGGGTATTCGCCCGATTCGATGGGCACCACACGTGTCGGCAAACCGGCCGATTGGATGATTTTTACGGTAAAATCGTACCAACTGCATACCCCTTCGTCGGAAAAATGGTAAACGCCCGGCCTGAACTCTCCTGCACGGGCCGTTTCTACGATATGCAACATCGCACGGGCCAGATCGCCGGCATACGTCGGCGTACCGACTTGGTCGAACACCACGTTGATCTGCTCGCGTTCGCTTCCCAGGCGAAGCATCGTTTTCACAAAATTCGCTCCGTATTCGGAATAAAGCCAGGCTGTACGGAGAATCACCGCCTCGGGACACACCGCCTGCAATGCTTGTTCGCCGGCCAGTTTCGTGCGTCCGTATACCGATACCGGACAAGTAGGATCGGTTTCCACGTACGGGCGGCAATTCGTTCCGTCGAATACATAATCGGTGGAAACATGGATCACCTTGGCTCCCGCCGCCGAAGCGGCCTGCCCGAGATTACGTACGGCGTCGGTATTGATTTTCGCCGCGAGCGCTTCGTTATCTTCCGCCTTATCGACGGCCGTATAAGCGGCGCAATTCAGGATGTAATCCACCTCGTTTTCTTTTACGCAAGCCAGAACAGCTTGCGCATCGCAAATGTCGAGCGAATCGACGTCGGTAAAGAGGAAATGCATTTCGTTTTCCTTTTCGGCCAGCCTCTGGAGCGAGCTTCCCAGTTGTCCGTTGGCGCCGGTTACCAATACCGTATGGAATGTTTTCATATTTCTTCCCCTTTCAGTTCTCCATTCATATCTTCCCGATATTTTTCGGCCAGAAGCGCCAGGAATGAACTGATTTGCCTGATGCCTTCCATCGTCTGGGCGCTAATCTCTTTTCCCTGCATTTTCAGCAGCAGGTAACCGTAGACGGCGGCAAAACAAGTCTCGATCTCCGGCACGTCGGCTCCCCCGGCCTTTGCACGGAGCTGTACAATATAAGGCAGGGTTTTATAATAAGCGGCTGCATACACCATTTCTTGGGGCGATTTAAGCAGTCTCAGATGTAAATCGGTCAGTGCGATAATGACGTTTTTGTTCAATTGGATATGCCCCGATTCCATGACGCCTTCGCTTCGCATCATCTCGATCAGTTCTTCATACCATTGCGCTATTTCTTCTTTCACCGCCCCAGGCTGGTCGTACTGGTCGATTACCGTGCGGCGGATAGCGTCCATATCGAAGCGGTTGGCCCGGATCAGGTCTTCCACCTGCCACATATAGAGCAGGTATTCGGCTATGTTTTCTTTTCTTTTTTGTCTGGCTATAATCATACCGACAAAGATAAGCTATATTCCGATAACGCTTCGTAAAAATTAGCATCTTTAACGCCTAATTGCCGACAGGCCAGGCGGGCGGCATTCAAATTGACCAGGAAATAAGGGTCTGCCACGCGTACGAGATACTCGCCGCCGCGGGTAGGCAAAAAAGTCTGCCCCTCTTTTTCTACCACCGCATGGCTATCGAAAGGAATAGCGGTAATATCGCCCCGTACTTTCGCCGCCAGACGGGCTACGGCCGGATCGCCTCCGAAGTAGATCAGTTTGCCTTCCCGCTCGATCGAGGTAGCGAAGGCTTGATAAGTATTCAGGTAAGCTTCGGGCGATTCATGATCGGAGGAAGCCGACCAGGCCAGATGGGTCAAAATGGCGATATGGGGTCGATAGAATTCCAACTGGAAACGCTTGTCGAGCGCCGAAGTGACGTGTTCGTCGCCTTCGATCAGGGCAATTCGCGATTCATAACTGAGGTGTACGCGGTTGGGGAGCTGGGCCACTTCGCTGGTCAAGGCATAATCGAAAGCCAGCTTTTGCCGCTTCAAGGCTGAAACGACCATCGAAATAATCGATTTCTTGCCGCGGCTGCCGGCTACCACGACACGGGTTTTCGAGCGGGTGCGCTGGAAAATAAATTCGGGTATCGATTGCACGAGCAGTCCTAGCTCTTTGGCCCGTATCAACTCGGGATTATCGCTCCGGACGGTCGATCCCAATACGACGGCATGTATATCTTTGACCAACTTCTCCGCAAACCAGCCCTCTCCATAGCAAACGCAGCCGGCCTTGCGCAGCCGCATGACGGTTTCTTCCGGCAGATGGCAGCCGGAAGCACTCACCTCGTATCCTTTTTCGCGGATGGCCAGCGCCAGGTCGAGCAAGAGCGGTTCGGTAACGGAGACTAAATGTACTTTTCGCATCGCTTTGATTTTGCTGCAAAAGTACGATAAATACGCTTATAAAGGGAAGGATGAAAACAAAAAAATGGTATCTCTGCGCCGGAAGTCTTATAACCGACTGAGCCACTTTTATTCATCAAATAGAATTCGTTCAAGTTACCGCCCGGCCTTCTTCCCCCGGCAGTCCGGGGGGGAAGACAAAACAAGTGTATAGAAACGAAGGCACTTGCAAACCGAAGGCAGACGCATAAGGCCAGAGAAAACGCACTAAATGGAATATAATACTATAAAGTTGTATCTGTATTGTTCCCAGAATCTTATAATTTTGCATTTCAAAAAAATGTAGAAAATGGATGCAGTAGCCAACAGATTCTTAGCCTTGGATAATCTGGCTAAAGAGTTAGAAGAGATAGACCCTCGACGCCCAGGTCGTATAGAGCATAAAGCGCATACAATCTTATTGATAGCGTTAGCCGGCGTTTTTGCCAAGTGTCAAACTTGGAACGAAATCTCGGATTACGGTGTAATGAAATTACCTCTCTTACAATACTTTATTCCAGGCTTATCCATCACACCTTCCCATGATACGTTCCGCCGCTTTTTCTCCATTATCGATCCTGAGAAGTTGGAAGGGCTCTATCGGGAGTGGGCAAAAAAAATGCACATAACTATTTCCGGATCAGATGCTCGTCATATCGCCATTGATGGGAAGCGACTTCGTTCAGCTTCCGGAGCCAAGGCTGTTTTACGCTGGGCTGTAGAGGAACTCTCTGTAGAAGAAGCATCCAAGGTTCATGTACACATGGTGAGTGCCTACGACGTGACCAATCAACTATCTTTAGCCCAAGAGCAAGTGGCTGCCAAATCAAACGAAATAACAGCAGATAAAACGCTGCTGGAAACGCTGGATCTACATGAAAACGACCTTGTTACGATGGATGCCATGGGGACTCAAACCCAAAATGTACAGCTAATCAGAGAAAAGGGAGCGGACTATCTTTTGGAAGTGAAAGAGAACCAGAAGTCCCTTTATCGGGCCGTGGTGGAAGCGGTACAAGCTAACATGCACAAAGGGCTTAAAGCACGTAACGACACAGAGGAACTTATCGATGAGAAAGGTCATGGCTTTTTTGTCACACGCGAGTGCTATACAGTTGAAGAAAAATACATGCTTGGCATGGAGCAGCGCCGCTGGATGGGGCTTAGAACCTTTGGTTTAATCAAAATAACCCGTATTAATAAAAACACAGCAGAAAAAACGGTGACTCCTCATTACTTTATCACTTCGCTGGCAAAAGATGCCAAGGCCATAATAGAGTATAAAAGAGCCCATTGGGCAATAGAGAATGGTTTGCATCGCACACTTGATGTTGAGTTTAACGAAGACGACGGCAGAAAGAAAATGACAGCAGCAGTCAACTATTCCCTTATCACCAAAATGGTAATAGCCATACTCAAAAACAATGACAGAAAGCTACCTCTTAATAGGAAAAGAATGGCCGCTGGATGGGATGATAATTATATGAAGGAGCTACTGCAGCTCTTTATCAATACATATTCCATTTAGTGCGTTTTCTCTG
>DBFJSK010000598.1:0-1625 GCA_048403675.1 Tannerellaceae bacterium
AACTGTAACGGTTATTTAGGACTAGTCAGAGACAGATTTGAGTTCTTTTATTTATTCATTTCCGCATCGATCGCATCGAATTCGGGGCCCATGTTCAGGTTATAATAGATACCTCTCAGAGCCGTCATATATTCTCTTTCTTCCGGTTTCATCTGGTGAGCTTTTTCGAAATAGGGCAGCGCCTTTTTGAAGAATTCCTTGGCAACAGCCAATTCTTCCTGATACTGCTTGCTGTCGTTAATCATATTGGCTTCACCCTGTTTGTTTACACCCTGGTTGTAGTAGATACGACCCAGGTTCGACAACGATTCGATATAATCGGGGTTGATTTCCAATGCTTTTTCGAAATATTTCTCTGCATTCGGAAAATCTTTCAAACCGGTTTCGTATACGCGGCCCATTACGTCGTAAAGTTGGGCATTGTTCGGATCTTTAGCGATAGCCGTATTCAGATATTCGATCGCTTTCTCATTGCGATTGGAGTAAATGTAGTTGTTAATCAAGCTCATCAAATAATACGATTCTTCCGGGAATTTCACCATACCTTCTTCCAGCGTCTTTTCCAGATTCACAGTATCCTTAGCCTGTTCGTATTCGTAGCAAAGATACTGGTACACATCGTTAGCCCGGTAATCCGTATTTTTAGCCCGTTCCAAGGCAGCGATAGCCAGCTTGGAATCGCCCAGTTGCGTAGCGGCTACGGCAGCATAGAACTGTACCGTCATGAAGTTGGAATCACGTTCGGCTACCTGTTCGCCTTTGAACATAGGCAGATCGGAAATCTGAAGATATTGATCGAAGAAATCATACGCTTTCTTGTAATCTTTCTGATCGAAATAATAAGCTCCCCCGTTGATATAGTATACATGGTTGGCGCCCAGAATACCTTTGATGTCTTTTGTGTATTTAGGTTTGATTTTGCCTTTTTCGTTCGGCATCTGATCCAGTTCGTAGGCCTTTTTGAAATAAGGAAGGACATTGATAAGCGCGCCGTACATCACCGGTTCGTCGGGTTGCTGGCCGATTACCTGTTTCGTTCTTTCATTGCTGAATTGCTGGTCTTCGATGAAACCGGCTACAAACCAGGTTTTGGCATCATCCTTTGTTTCCGGGTTTTCCAAGGCTCCCTTAATCAAAGTGCGGGCTTCCCCGAAATCGGGCTTCTCTCCTTTTGCAATACTTTGCGCCTCGTTGACTGCTTTTTTCTGAGCGAAAGAGGCGGATGCTGCCACACAAAGGGCAACCGTTAATAAAAGTCGTTTCATTGCGATTGTAATTTGAGATTAATATTTCAATTTATTTAAATTATTTCATTCCCGTTCTCATCCTCGTCGGTTAGGCCGTCCGCTTCACCTTCGTCGGTAGCTTCGGGTATGTCCGATTGCTGAATTTCGCGAATCATTTCGGCTGTTTCCTCTACCTGGCCGGCCGCTCTTTCCTGCAATGCTTCCCGTTCGGCTTTCTCTTCGGCGATCTGTTCTTCCGTTTCCGACATCACCTTGCATACCGATGCGATTTCATCGTTGCGTTTTTCCAGGTTAATCAAACGCACACCCTGGGTGGCCCGGCCGATGACGTTCAGATCGGACATTTTCATCCGGATAGCGATACCGGACTTGTTGATA
>DBFJSK010000599.1:0-4493 GCA_048403675.1 Tannerellaceae bacterium
AAAAGGTATTCGGCATCCAGCCCGAAGGATTCGATGTGGCGGCTACGGGGGGGGAGGTGGAGGCTGCGGCTTTCGAATCGGTTTGCCGCCAGATGCAGGCGCGTTTTCCGCGGGCGGAAAAAGTCGTTATCACTTTGCGCGGGGCAATTAATGCCAATCATAATACGTGGGCAGGCGTTTTGTACGACGGAAGCCGGCTCTATGCTTCGCGCCGGTACGATATTACGCATATCGTCGATCGGGTAGGCGGGGGCGATTCCTTTATGGGGGGGCTGATTTACGGCTTGCTGGCCTATGGCGGGGATTCCCAAAAGGCGCTTGATTTTGCCGTAGCTGCTTCTTGTTTGAAGCATACGGTGTATGGCGATTTTAACCAGGTGACGGTAGAAGAGGTGGAGAAATTGATGGGGGGAGACGCTTCCGGACGGGTATCCCGTTAGGCGGTTTGTTTTTTTCTTATGAGAATAGTATGAATCAATAGATGTGTATTTGTAGTAAGTATGGCAAGATTTAGTAAACAACAAACGATAGCCGCGATGTTTTCTACCGGGATGGTTCCGGTATTTTATCATCCGGATGCGGAAGTGGCCAAACGGGTCGTGGAAGCTTGTTATTTGGGGGGTGTCCGGGCTTTTGAATTTACCAACCGGGGTGATTTTGCGCAGGATGTATTCGCCGACGTCGTGAAATACGCGGCTCGCGCTTGTCCGGATCTGATTCTGGGCATCGGCTCGATTATCGATCCGGCTACGGCCGCTCTTTATTTGCAACGGGGGGCTAATTTTGTGGTCGGCCCTTGTTTTAACGTGGAGATTACCAAGGTGTGCAACCGCCGGTTGATTCCTTATATTCCCGGTTGCGGTTCGGTGACGGAGATCGGGTATGCGCAAGAGGCGGGATGCGATGTGTGTAAAATTTTCCCTGCCGGCAATGTGGGCGGCCCTTCTTTCGTGAAAAACGTGATGGCCCCGATGCCGTGGACGCGGTTGATGGCCACCGGCGCGGTGGAACCGACCGAGGAAAACCTGACGGCCTGGATGAAGGCCGGCACGGCTTGTGTGGGAATGGGGAGTAAGCTATTCCCTAAGGAGGTGATAGCCACCGCAGACTGGGAGGAAATAACGGCTTTATGTCGTACTTCGCTGGCTATTATCCGGAAAGCGCGTGGATGAGGTAGGTAGGAGAAACTAGGCTTGGGGACTGTAGGATAGGGTTTGGAAAGGTTTCCCGTAGTGTCCGCAAAGGGTCTTAAGGGTGTTTGTGGGGGGCTTAGGGTGCGGAAGACGGAATGTTTGACTAAAAGTGAATCGAAATGAAAATACTTGAAAATAATCGTCGCCTCACGGAAGAGGTGGGCCGTGTGGCCGAAGTGGCTGGTTATCTGTGGTCGAAAGGCTGGGCTGAACGTAACGGAGGAAATATTTCGCTTCGTGTAACCGATTGGATGGAGGAGGCCGGAAAAACCTTGCCCGGCCTGGCTCTTCCTGTGGGTTTGTCGCTGCCGGTTCCGCTGTTGGGCGGAGAATGTTTTTATGTGACCGGTACCGGCAAACGGATGCGCGACGTGGCTAAAGATGCATGGGCCAACGGGGCGGTGATCCGGCTGAGCGGGGATGGCGCCTTTTTCGAAATCATCGCCGAACAGCCGGTGCGCCCTACGATGGAACTGGCTTCTCATTTGCTGATGCACCAGGCTTTGCGGGCGTGGGCACGATCCAACCGCGTGGTGTTGCACACGCATCCTACGGAATTGATCGGGATGATGCATCAGACGCCTTTTCTGGATGCGGATGCGCTCACCCGAACGTTATGGGGAATGATCCCCGAATGCCGGATGATCGTACCTCACGGTGTGGGCATCGTGCCTTATCACGTACCTGGTACGTTGGAACTGGCCGAGGCTACGATCGACGCGTTGCGCAGGCATGAGTTGATTTGTTGGGAAAAGCATGGGGTGCTGGCGGTAGGGGAGGATGTGACCGATTGTTTCGATGCGATCGATACGTTGAATAAGGCTGCGCAGATTTATCTGTGCGCCCGGATGGCCGGGGGCGAACCGAAGGGTTTGTCGGATGAGCAGTTGGAGGAATTGGCCCGGAAATTCGGGCTTTGAGACAGGCTGCCTGGCGGCACATGGACGGGGTTGTCGGTTGTCGCCCGCTGCCCGCCGTCTGTAGCCTGTCGTCTGTCGTTTGGAAGAAAAAAAGGTAGGTAAACAAAAATCAGAAGGAAACAGAAACTAGTTTATGGTAGATTTTTCATTGAAAGATAAAATAGCCTGGGTTACCGGTGCGTCGTACGGCATCGGTTTTGCGTTGGCTACAGCCTTTGCCGAAGCGGGGGCGACGATCGTATTCAACGATAGAAAGCCCGAGTTGGTCGAGAAGGGATTGGCTGCATATGCGGAAAAGGGCATAAAGGCGCACGGGTATGTGTGCGACGTGACGGATGAAGCGGCGATCAACGCTTTGGTGGCCCGGATTGAGAAAGAAATCGGCGGCATCGATATTCTGGTTAATAATGCGGGTATTATCAAACGTATCCCCATGTGCGAAATGACGGCTGCGGAGTTCCGCCAGGTAGTGGATGTCGATTTGAATGCGCCTTTTATCGTATCGAAGGCGGTGATTCCGGGCATGATTAAGAAGGGGCACGGGAAGATTATCAATATTTGTTCGATGATGAGCGAGCTGGGCCGCGAAACGGTTTCGGCGTATGCAGCGGCCAAAGGGGGCCTGAAAATGCTCACACGCAATATCGCTTCGGAATACGGCCAGTATAATATCCAGTGCAACGGCATCGGGCCGGGCTATATCGCTACCCCGCAAACGGCTCCCTTGCGTGAGCGGCAACCGGACGGCGCCCGCCATCCCTTCGATTCCTTTATCGTAGCGAAAACTCCGGCGGCCCGCTGGGGAACGCCCGAAGATTTGATGGGCCCGGCCGTCTTCCTGGCTTCGGAAGCGTCTGATTTCGTGAACGGCCATATTCTGTATGTGGACGGAGGAATTTTGGCATATATCGGCAAACAACCCGGGTAACAGGCTGGGGTAGGGGGGAAAGCGGCAGGGGGAGTATTACCCTAAGGAATGAAAGTTGGTTTTCACCTAGGAGAGTGGGATCGATTTTTCTTTCTGCGGATGCAGAGTATTCATATGCACCAAAGCCCTATTGCATGCCACGATCCGAAGGGTGTATACCTATGCCATATCAACGACTTCGATGGCTTTCTGACGGCTTCTGGTATTATTCCGCTGTTGACGGTCGTATTTCTGCCTGCTTATCCCGGGTAGTCGGCGAATTATGCTGATAATCAATTCCTTTTCTAGTGTATAAGTGTGGCAACCACTGCAAAATACATCGCAGGCAGACATACGACCGTAGTAGGTTTTTATGATGATGTTCTCTGAAATATTTCGTTTTAAATATACCATATCTTTAAGCTGTATCCTATCTTCAATCATCTGATGATCGTGGTTGTCTGTGAAGAAGTTTTCTATTCGATCTGAATATTCTAACCCACAACTTTTGTAGAATACGGCTACACTTGGCATATTACCTGTATCAACTATGATTTGAGTCAATTTCTTCGAATTCCAAATTTAGTCCTAATTGCATTGCTGACTCCTTTATTACTTTGTAAACTTGAGCAGATTCATCCAATGGATTTAAACTTGTCGTTTTAGCCTTAAAGGAAATTTCAATTTCCAAACCGTTGTTTTGGAGAGGAACAACAAAGCTGGTGAATAAATCAGTCCAACGCTCAACCGGTACTTTCCCAGACACTTTGATAGATTTGAATTTTCGTATTTCATCTATTGGTTGGGGCGTATCCGTTTTCTCTGGTTTCTCTTCAACAAAAGGACTGTTGTCTGACGGTTGTTTATCACCAGAACTTTCTTCAGGTTGTGGTTGATTATTAATCGATTTATCTACTAACCAATATTGCGGATCGGTAATATCCAGAAATGGGACAGATTCATGATGAAAAATGCGATTATATTTTCCCGGTTCGCCACAAGCAACATTAAAATCTCCGTTCTCGCAATACTTTTGGATACTCTGACTGACTGTTTCTACTCCATAAATCATGGGCTTGTCATCAAAGCGTAGAAAGGCCTCATATAAGTCTTTCACTTGTATGGGTTGCTCTATTGTCGGAAATAGGTTGTTACTACGTAGGGTTCCAAGGCCAATCGTTTTCTCTAACAACCATTCTTCTTCTTTTATATTGTCAAAGACGTTTTTACTTAGCTGAGATCTAAAATCTTGAGCAAAATCTTTGAGTTCAATTTTCTCCAGTCCTTCCTTTATGGAGTATTTGCATACAATATTATAAGCGGAAATAAGTAAAGTATTCGCTTGTTTATCATACTCGGTTTTACGCTCCAGGATATCTTTCTTTTGTTCTGGTTCTATCTGGCCACTATATTCAGCCTGTATTTTCATACAAGCTAAATACTCAAGCAACTTTCCATGCAACATGCTTAGTC
>DBFJSK010000600.1:0-2672 GCA_048403675.1 Tannerellaceae bacterium
GCTTAAGGCATACTCCACCGAAGCATTGCTGCCCTCGCCCGGAGCGTTGAGTTGGCTGACGAGTCTATCGACGCCTTCTTCGCCGGCGCCTGCCAACTCGCCGATTAATTGGTTATATAAAGCCTGATCGCGGGCCGGCATTTGGGCCAGCACATCGGTAGCGGTTGTGGCAGCCGTGCGATGAGCGGGTGTTTGCGCCGTCAATAAGCTTGTGCATAGGAAAAGGGCGCTGATCGATATATATATTTTTTTCATCGGGATGTTTGTTTCTTTTGGAGGGTGACCCTGCCACCCTGTTTGCTGTAAATTATTAACTAACCGGAGAATCAACTATTCCAAGGGGCGCGCATCGGCTGATCGAGTAACCGATTGGCTGCTTCATCGTCGATAAATTCCAATTTGACCGGATCGAAATGAAGCGTCCGGTTCAACCGTAACGCTACGGCTCCCATATTAACGATGGTAGCCGACCGGAAACCGTTGCGTTCATTCAGCGCAAACGGTTGGCGGGTACGGATACATTCGATAAAATCGGTTTGCTGCGGCTCAGGTTCGGGATAATCGGAAAGTTTCTTTTCCCAATCGGGAATATCGCAGACGAAATTCTTATATACATTGCCGTTCGGCCCGGCGATGTAAGGCGTATCGGGCGTACCGTAATCGCCTCCCCACAGCACGATCTGGCAACCGTCGTCGTAGGTATACGTAATGGAACGCCAGGTTCCGACCGCATCGGGATGCTGTTGGGGAGCGTCTACTTCCACTTTTACCGGACTGGTATGATCTTTCCCCAGGAAATACTGCACCGGGTCGATATAATGCTGACCCATATCGCCCAATCCTCCTCCATCATAATCCCAATATCCCCGGAATGTCTGGTGTACGCGATGCTCGTTATAAGGTTTATAGGGAGCCGGCCCGAGCCAGAAGTCGTAATCCAGTTCTTTGGGCACAGGTTGAGGTGCGAGATACTCTTTCCCCACCCAGTAGAATTTCCAGTCGAAACCGGTATGCTTGCTGATGGTGACTTTCAACGGCCATCCCAACAATCCGCTCTGTACCAGCTTTTTCAAAGGGCGGACGGGCGTACCCAATCCGTAAAAAGGATCGGCAAATCGAAACCAAGTATTCAATCGGAAAATACGTCCGTATTGCTGCATGGCCTCCATAACCCGCTTGCCTTCCCCGATGGTACGCGTCATCGGTTTTTCACACCAAATATCTTTTCCGGCTTTAGCTGCCTCGACCGACATAATACCGTGCCAATGGGGAGGGGTAGCGATATGAACAATATCCACATTCGGATCGAGAATCAGATCGCGGAAATCGTGATAAGCGGCTATCTTATCCTTTACTAATTGCTTGCCCAGTTCCAAATGATCCTTATCGACATCGCAAACGGCTACCAAACGGGTACCGCCGTACTCCAGATGCCCGCGGCCCATGCCGCCGGTTCCGATAATTCCTTTCGTCAACTGATCGCTGGGGGCGATAAATCCTTGCCCCAACACATGCCGGGGCACTATTGTAAAAGCGGCAATGCCTCCCAATGTTTTCAGGAAGTCTCTTCTGCTTGTTTTCATAGTATTAAAAATATAATTGAAATCGATTGATTAACATACTCATTGCAATTCGGACAAATATACTAATAATCTACCAGAGACGGCCAGAGAAAAAACAAAAGAAAGCCGGAAAGAGCGACGGATCGGGAAAAACAAACAACAAATATCCTTCGAAAGCTGTTGTAAGATAATATTATAAACCTATTAATCAAGTTATTATGTTACAGAACGTATTTTCGAGAAAAGGCGCGGTTCCGGCCCGCACACAGTCTCACTCGGCCGAAACATCGGGGATATATCTTGCCGGAAGTATTTTGTCGATGGCCACCGCGATGGTCTTCAAACATCTGGGCCGGAAACATCCTTTGTTCTACATCGGAGAATGGGTAGCTCCCCTTGTGCTCATGAAATTATTCAGCCATTGGGCGCAAACCTCATCGGCTACAGCTAAAAAATAAAAACAAACGGTTATGAAACGAAACCCGCAGCGGGCTTATTTTCATAACCGTTTGTCGACACTTTTACTACAAACTCGCTTATTCCCAATCAGGGCCGCACCGGCCGGCCGGAAAGCTATTTTAAGCGGAAATCCACCAACTCCTTTTTCAAATATTGGCGCGCGGTATAAATCAGATTTTTCACCGTACCCAGCGGCTTATCCAAGCGATCGGCAATTTCCACATATTTGAAACCCGCTACATAAAGGGAGAAAGGAATCCTCAAGTCATCGCTCAATGCAGCAATCGCAGCATTAATCGCTTCCAAATCACAAGGATCGGCGGCTCCGTTGAGGCCATAGGTGGTATCTTCTTGCAAATTATACAAATCGGTATCTTTATCCATACAAATTCGTTCCCGCAAAAACCGGTGATAATCATTGATAAAAATATGTTTCATAATTTGATAACACCAACCTTTGAAATTCGTATTATCCACGAACTTTTCCCGGTTCGATAACACCCGCAGGGTTGTTTCCTGCATCAATTCCCTGGCATCGTCTCTATTGGCCGTCAGCCTCAAAGCTACCGTCAGCATACTCTCCTGCACACTCACGATCTTCTTGTAAAATTGCGATTTTTCCATCGTTTTTACTTCAACTATAAAATTTTA
>DBFJSK010000601.1:0-4813 GCA_048403675.1 Tannerellaceae bacterium
AATCCACCGTCTTTCGTCCATCCAGTTTTATCGGGTTATCTTTTTCACCAGCCCGCGGGGCGTTCTTCACGCTGTTCCTTTCGATATACACTGCGGGAAATAAAGAAATAGATAATGAAGGAGATACCGCCGAATAACAACACCCCCCCCGGCAACATCAAAGCCCACCATTCGGACTCTTCCATCACGTAAGGACGAATCAGCAAGCCAACCATCAGCCCTGCGGCGATTCCTACCATGAACATGCCGGTGCGCAGGGTGGGATACCGATTGGGCGTTTTTTCCCTGTGGGGGGGACGAATGTTCGGGTCGATTCCCTTTTCGATCAAGGCCATGCGTTCGAGATGCCGGCTCTTGATATTCATATAACAAGCCATGAGGCCTAAAGCGACTGGCAGGCCGATGGTGCAAATGATAGCCACTACGCCTAAAACTACTTCTGTTTGATCCATATTAAAATGATGATTTATCGTTCTTTTGTTTATAGGACTAGAGGAAAGGAAAAACGGTTACAAAATAAAGAAATTATTTTTGCTAAAAAAAAGAATCCCTCGTTTTCCCACTTTCCGGAGAAAGAAAGAAAACAAGGGAAAAAAGGAGCACAGGCAGTTATCGCGGCTAGATTCAAAGGCTGCCGGTATTTTTCCGGCCTCCCGCCACGGTGCCCGGTTAAGCTTGTTCGCCTCGCACGATTTCTTCTTTGTCTTTGTCCCAGTACATCGTACGGCCTTCCAGGTAAGCGCGGGTGCCCATATGGGCGGTCATCGCTTCTTCGAACGCCCGGTCGATGTTGCAACTCGGCGTTTTACCCTGACGGATGCATTCCAGCCATTCGCGGATATGCAAGTGGGTGGTATCGTAGCGTTTGCCGTTCACATAGGTGTACAATAAGCCACGCTTGGCAAAATACAGTTCGGTAGGCGACGTCACCGAGTCGGAACTGTTCTGGCCCGGTACATAGGTGTAGAACGGGGCGTCGGTCGGAATGATGCCTTGCTGTATTTTCCCGGCGTAGCGGGTGGAATCCGGATCGACGGTGATGGCCAGGATATTCGAGACTTCCATCGAGGCGTCGTGGCCCATGAAGACTTTTCCGCGACCGCGGGAGCTGGCCAGCGTGGCGCTGTAAAGCATAGTCATATCGTGATCGGGAAATTCGAAGGTCGTCTGTAATACATCGGGTACCGTACGGCCGTCTTTAAAGAAATAGACGCCGCCCGACGAGGTGGCCGAATGAGGAATTCCCACGTGCATGATCTGGTTGACGGCGTCGTATTCATGCGTCAGCAGATCGCCGGAAAGACCGGTGCTGTAGTCCCACCAGCAACGCCAGCGAAAGAAGCGTTCGAGGCTGAATTTGCTGCGTTCATCGGGGCCTACATAGCGTTCCAGACCGTATTTGGTCATGTAGTCCCTATATTCTTTGATCCGGTCGGCATTGCCTTCGAATTGTTTCCAGTCGATCGTCTGGGGCGATGCGCCCTCGATCAAATCGTATACCCAGGCGCCGTTCGGCGAATTGCGGTTGGTGCAGACTTCGATCAGATTCACCTTGCCCAGAAGGCCATTGCCGATGATTTCTTCGGCTTTCTGGTAACAGTCGGTCTGCCGTCCCTGGTGGCCCAATTGAAACACGACGCCGGTTTCCCGGATGGCCTGTCGTACGGCATAGGTTTCGGGTACTGTCCAGGAAAGGGGTTTTTCGCAATATACGTGCTTGCCGGCCCGGGCGGCATCCATGGCCATGGTGCTATGCCAGTGATCGGGAGAGGCGATGATAACGGCGTCGATGTCGTCAGCCGCCAAGAGTTCCTGGTAGGTACGGTAGCGTTTGGGCTGGGGGCCGAAGTGGCCGTTACTGCCCTCGCGGTGAATGTTGGAAGCGGTTAATTGAGCGGCTTCTCCGTAAACGTCGAAGATGTCGCATACACCGTTTACCACTACGTTCAAATCGTCCTGCTGGAGGTATTGTTCGTAGCGGGTATCTTTTTTATTTTGCTTGTGGGCGTCGATCATTTTGTCGATCCACGAGGGTTCGGCGAAACCGGCCGCGCGCATGAGTTGTTTGCCGCGGATGCCGAAGCCGATGATGCCCAGACGGATTTGCCGGCCGTTTTTCTCGGGTTCGAGGAAGGAGGCCTGGCGGTTGCTTACCTGGAATACGTCGGATATGTTGCGGCCGCGCAGGGCTTCTTTCTTTTTCTGATAGACGCCGTAGGCCAGGGCGCCTAATACGGGAACGGTGGCCAGGGTTTTGAGGGCGTCGCGGCGCCCTTTATCGGGCTGCTGCGGTTGTTGCCCGGCGGGTTTATTTACTTCTTCTGCCATAATCGTATTAAATCAGTTTAAGTTTAAGTAAGGCCGGGCAGGCGCGAGCCAGCATCCGGTCGAAGCCGATAATTCGGGAGGTGGGAAAGACCATGAGCAGCCCCAGGGCGGCAAATTCTACCAGGTTTTTATCGATCCAAAGGTAGGAGCCTTCGAACGGCATCAGGTAGGCTGCGCCGACAAACGAGGGATGCGATAGGGTATACATCAACAGAAGTATCATTCCTCCCACCGAGGACAGACGATAGAGACAGCCGAGCGTCAAACCCAGACCGACCAGCAAGAGGGCCCATTCATTGGCCAGGTTGACCAGCGACATCAGGTCGGCGTCCTGGGTCATTTTGATAAAGAAAGAGGCCGCGGGGCCTTTCGAATCGAGCAGATAAGGCAGGGAGGTCCATTTCGGATTCATAATCTTCACCATGCCTTCGTACATGAAATGCCAGCCGATAAATAAACGCAGCAACATCAGCCAGGTAAGCTGGAGCGGTGTGTAGTTTTGTTCTGTTTTCATTTGATGGTACTAAAAAATTGGAGTTAAAATGCGGAGATCGGAAAAATAAATGCCTGAAACGAGAACCAACGATTCCGGCTTCAGGCATTTGTTATGCTAAAAAGAGCTTATCGGCTGATCTTAGTCTAATTGTTTGATGGTGATATTGCGATACCAAACATCGTCGCCGTGGTCTTGCAGACCGATGAAACCTTCTTTGTTTTCGCCACCGCAGTTCAGCAGCAATTCATAAGCCAACGGCCATTTTTCTTTGCTGAATTTGCTGTTGTCCAGCATTTCTTTCCACTGCGGAGTCCACAAATGGTATTCTACCACGTTTTCTCCGTTCTGGCTATGTACCACGGTACCTTTGTAGCACATGATTTTACCCTTGTTCCACTCGCCGAAAGGTTTGGAGTTCTGCGGTTTGGCAGGGATCATGTCGTACAGCGAGGCCGACTGGCGGTTGCCGTCTTTACCCAATTTGGCATCGGGGTGATTTACGTTGTCGAGCACCTGGTATTCGGGTGCGGAAATGTAAGAGGGTTGTCCTTCTACTTCCTGGATCATGTACAGCACGCCCGAGTTCGAGCCTTTGCCTACTTTCCATTCGAATTCCAGTTCGTAGTTTTTGAACTTGTGTGCAAAAACCAGGTCGCCGCCGTCTTTGGCTCCGGCTTCTCCGGCGCCCGATCCTTTGATGTGGATCGTGCCATCCACTACTTCCCAAGCGGCCGGCACGTCGGCGCGGTCGTATCCTCTCCAGCCTTTGAACGTTTTGCCGTCGAAGAGCGTGATTTTTCCGTCTTTATCGGTCGGGAAATCAGCCAGCTCGACAATAGGCAGGTCGTTCATGATTTTATATTCGGGTACAGCGGCTTCGGCTGTCGCTTCTTCGGCTGCGGGAGCAGCATCCGTTTTCTTTCCACCGCCGCAGGAGGTAAAATAACACATCATCATGGCGGCACTTGCTAATAAAACTGTCTTTTTCATTTTAATTATGAAGATTAAATTCGATTATCTCGGCATGTCGACCAACTTCCAGCCGTCGCGGTAGTTGTGTTTAATCAGTTCGGAAGCGAACTGCTTGGCATTGATCGGATCGGTCCAGATCTTGTTGAATTTCGGGTCGCCGTCAACGATCTTGAAGTCGTCCTTGATAAGGATCTTAATCGTTTCGTCGTCTTTGATATTCGTGAATTGCATATTCGGGCCGTCCCACAGCAATTCTTTATTCAGCGTCTGCAAGCGGATAGCCAATACGCCCATCACTACCATTTCGTTGAACGGGCCGGCTTCGGAAAAGTCGGATTTGGTTTTCACGCGGCTGCCTGCACTTTCTTTACAAGCGCGGATCCAGTCTTGTTCGTGACCGCCTTCCATAGCGTTCGGCACCCGGCGGCATACTTTCGGCGCGTTCGGAACACGACCCGACAGCAACCAGGGGTTTCTTCCGTAGCAACCGCAGATCAGCGTGTCTTTCGTACCGTGGAAGATACACAAGCCGCCGCCTTCTCCCATCAGTTGTTTGCCTTCGGGGAATCCTTTCGGACGGTCGGGCATCATGCCGCCGTCGTACCAGTGTACTTCTACTTCGGGAAGCGCTACCTTAGGCATATTGTCGCGGGCGGGGAACGTCAGGCGAACATGTTGTGCCTGCGGGGCGCAATCCTGCAACAGCAGTGTAGAGGAACCTTGCACTTTGGTAGGATAGCCTAAATTCAAACCTTTGAATACAGGATGGAGAATATGGCAAGCCATATCGCCTAAAGCGCCTGTACCGTAAGCCCACCAGCCGCGCCAGTTCCACGGATGATAGATTTTATTGAAAGGACGCATTTCTGCGGGGCCGGTAAACAGATCCCAATTCAGGGTAGAGGGCACTTTATCGACTTTCTCGGGGGCGTTCAACCCTTGCGGCCAGATCGGACGGTCGGTTGCGCATTCCACTTTCGTAACTTCGCCGATTTCGCCGTTCCAGATCCATTCGCA
>DBFJSK010000602.1:0-4974 GCA_048403675.1 Tannerellaceae bacterium
AAAAACACAGTGCAAATATAGAGGTTTTATGTTATGTAGCATAATATTTGGTTTGTTTTTCTCGTTTATTTAATACTGTTTAACTAAAACATGTTGCAAAACATAGTTTATAAATTACCTTTCGGAGCTATATCGGCCTTTCCGGAGGGGGATTTCTTAATTTATAATAAGTAACGGTAAAGTTTAGACCCCCCATAAACAAAGCGATGGATCACTTGTTTGTAGAATAATGAGTAGTTTATATGTTTCATCTCAAAAATTTTACAATTATGGCTAAAGAAAGCGTGAAGATTTTAAAAGGTAAACTGGATGTGGATAGCTTGTTGTCGCAACTGAATGCTGCGCTGTCGGAAGAATGGTTGGCTTGGTATCAGTATTGGGTGGGCGCTCAGATTGCTGTGGGGGCCATGCGTTCGAATGTAGAAAAAGAATTTATAGAACATGCGGATGAAGAACGCGAACATGCTCAATTGATTACGGACAGGATTATCGAATTGGAAGGGGTGCCGGTACTCGATCCGAACCAATGGTCACAGTTGGCTCGTTGTAAATATGAAATCCCGACGAGTTTCGACGTGGTGGATTTGCTCCGGCAAAATGTGGACTCCGAACGTTGTGCTATTCTTCGCTATCAGGAGATTGCTCAGTTCACGGAAGGGATAGATTTTACGACGTGTGATATGGCTAAGCATATTTTGGCTGAAGAGGAGGATCATGAACAGGATTTGCAGGATTATCTGGATGATATTGCGCAGATGAAAGCTTACGTCTTAAAGTAAGCGAAAGTGGTTTTTCCGCTTGGGTAAAAAAAGGAAAATGCCCGGTCGCTTTTTGTGAAGCGCCGGGCATTTTTTCAGCCCACGCAGAGGTACGCAGGCAGACTGATCAGCCGGCGAGGCTGCCGGTTATTTGGTGCCTTTACCCTCAGGGTAGGTCACTAATAAGGCGGAGGCTACTTCTCGGGCAACTTCTTCATCGCGCAGGTTCTTCAAAATGCAAAGTCCTAACTCGAATACAAAGCCGGGGCCTTTGGCGGTGATAATATTGCCGTCTTGCTCTACGCCGTTATCGGTCGGGATGGCTCCGATCATTGCCGGTTCGAAATAGGGGAAGCAAGTGGCTTTCTTGCCCTTCAACAGCCCCAGACCGCCCAATACCATCGGGGCGGCGCAGACGGCGCAAAGTAGTTTTTCCTTTTGCCATACTTCCATGATGAGGTTTTTCAACCGGGTACAGGTGTTTAGATGATTGCTGCCGGGTATGCCGCCGGGAAGTATCAAAGCATCGGCCTGCCCGAAATCGGCTTCTTCAAAAAGGAAATCGGCTTCTACCGGTATATTGTGGGCTCCTATTACTTTATGTTCGCCCGTAATCGAGATGGTCGATATGCGAATGCCTCCGCGACGCAAGACATCCAGGGTTCCTAACGCCTCCATTTCCTCGAAGCCGGTGGCTAAAAATAAAAATGCATTTTTCATAATTCCGTTTTATTTAGATAGTACTTTATTTTATGTTTCAGTAGAAGAATATCGACCGGCTTGACCAGATAGTCGGTAAAACGGTAGTGCTTGGCTTTCTCTTTTTCCTTTTCAAAGGCAAAGGCGGTAAGGGCCAGGATCGGGATGTCGGCCGAGAGTTTACGTATTTCCATCGTGGCCTGGAAGCCGTCCATGACCGGCATTTTGATGTCCATCAAGACCAGATCAGGGGCATAAACTTTATACAGGTCGACGGCTTCAAGGCCGTTAGAGGCGTGAATCAGGCGGTATTGTTTTTTCAATATGGCCTGCAACAGCAAATAATTTTCCAGTACGTCTTCGGCGATGAGCAAAGTGAATTGTCCCGGCAGGGCTTCGGGTATGTCTTCTCTGGCTTTCTGGCTTTGCAGGTTACTTTCCATTATCTGTTGGGGGTCTTTCAGCGGAAGGGTAAACCAGAAAGTGGAACCTGCCCCTACTTTCGATTCCAGACCGATTTCGCCTCCCAACCGATCGATAATCATTTTACAGATCGATAGGCCTAAGCCGGTGCCTTGACGGAAGTCGTCGAGTTTTACAAAACGTTCGAATATGCAGGCTTGTTTTTCGCAGGGGATGCCGATGCCGGTATCGGTTACCGATACTTTTACATAGTTTTCCAAAAGCTCGTAGGAAAGCGAGATGAACCCGACGGTGGTGCATTTGATTGCGTTCGAGAGCAAATTCAGCAGCACTTGTTCCACCCGCTGCGGATCGGTCAGTATCCGAACCGAGGGCAGGCTGTCGGCGTTGTAAAGCAGGGCCACGTCGGAGGTCATTTTCAAGGATTGGGTGACGTATACTCCCTGGCAGATGTCTTTCAGTTCCACCTCGACCAGATTATAGGTCAGGGTGCCCGATTCGATTTTGGCGAAATCCAGAATATCGTTGATTAATTGCAACAGCATATCGCAGTTGTTGTTGATGATGGTGTTGTATTCCATTTGTTCGCTGGCATTGTCGCTCTCGATCATGAGCTGGGAAAAACCTACGATGGCGTTCAGAGGGGTACGGATTTCATGGCTCATATTGGCAATGAAAGCGTTTTTCATTTTGTCGGCTTCGAGGGCTTTGTGCAGATCGATTTCATGTTGCCGTTGTTCGGTCATGTCCCATAGCATGACCAGGAGTAAAGGGGAGGCGCCGGGGTCCGGATTGGTGATGAGCAGGCGGATGATATTGACAATGCGGATTTCGCCGTCGGGTTTTTCATATTCCACCATGTATTTTTCGGAACGGTTGTTTTTGATGGTATGGTAGTCTTCCGTTCTTACTTCGTGGGCTCGCCGCACGTCGGGGAAAAGATCGAAGTCGGTTTTTCCCAGAATGTCGGAAGCGCAGGTTCCGGTAAATTCTTCGGCGGCTTTGTTGAAATAAATATACTTGAAACCGTCGAAAATGTTTTTAACGATCGTGACGACGAATATATTAGATAGAATGGTATCCATCAATATATTCAGGAAATTGATCTTCCTCTGTTTTTCAAGATCTTCCCCCCTTGCCGGCGCAATATCTTTTTCGGCGGGCAGCAGTGGCGAACTGGCTTCAAGGTTCTCTAGGCGTTCAATCAGCTCTTCTTTCGAGTAATGGTCATATTTGCTCATACATTAGATTATAAAGGAAGTAATAATGCGCAAATCTATAAAAAATATCGAATAATCATCCGGATAGATTACGCATATTCTTTGCAATTTTTATCACAAGTCAATATTTCCATACAAATTATAGCCGTTTATAAAAATAAAAGATACATTTGCAGTCTAATTTCATGAATTAAACACACTATAATATTGAAACGCGATGATGTACTGGCAGAAAGATATTGAAACGATGAGTCGGGAAAATCTGGAAAAATTACAACTCGACCGGCTCCGGCATACCCTTGAATTAGCCATCCATTCTCCTTTTTACCAACAGGTATTCGAAGATAACGGACTCACGCCCGACAGTATCCGTACGCTCGATGATTTACGGAAAATTCCTTTTACCACGAAGGACGATCTCAGACGCAACTATCCTTTCGGCATGGCTGCTATTCCGATTAAAGACTGTATCCGCATCCATTCGTCGAGCGGCACGACGGGTAATCCGACTGTTGTTCTGCATTCGGCTCGCGATCTCGACCAATGGGCGAACCAGGTGGCTCGCTGTATGTATATGGTGGGTATTCGCGATACGGATGTTTTTCAGAATACGTCCGGCTACGGAATGTTTACCGGCGGATTGGGGTTTCAATACGGCGCCGAACGGTTGGGCGCGCTGACCGTTCCGGCGGCGGCTGGAAATACCAAACGGCAAATTAAATTTATTACCGATTTCGGAACGACTTGCTTGCATATTATTCCCAGCTACGCTACCCGGTTGGCGGAAGTGATGTACGAAACGGGCATGGATCCGCGCCGCGATACGAAATTGCGCATCGTTTGCATCGGAGCCGAACCGCATTCGGAAGAACAGCGCAAGCGTATCGAGCAATTGCTCGGCGTGAAAGCGTACAATTGTTTCGGCATGTCGGAAATGAACGGCCCGGGCGTAGCTTTCGAATGTACGGAGCAGAACGGATTGCATATCTGGGAAGATAATGTGATTGTCGAAATTGTCGATCCGGCGACCTTGGAGCCGGTTCCCGACGGGCAAGTGGGCGAATTGGTACTCACCACGATCAACCGCGAAGCGATGCCGTTGTTGCGTTACCGTACGCGCGACCTGACGTGTATTCTTCCCGGCGATTGTCCTTGCGGACGTACGCATAAGCGCTTGGCCCGTTTCAAAGGTCGGAGCGACGATATGATTATCCTCAAAGGGGTGAATCTTTTCCCGATCCAGATCGAAAAGATTTTGATGAATTTCAAGGAATTGGGCAGTAATTACCTGATTACGCTGGAAACGGTGGGGGGAAGCGACGAAATGCTGATCGAAGTGGAATTGAGCGATCTGTTTACCGACGATTACAGCGTGTTGCAACGACTGGCCAAAGAGATTACCCGCCAACTGAAAGACGAGCTTTTGCTTACGCCTCGGTTGAAGCTGGTCGCCAAAGGATCGCTACCCGCTGGCGACGGTGGAAAAGCGGTACGCGTAAAAGATTTGCGTAAATTGTGTTGATATATTCATCTTTAAATCTTCATACGATTATGACTGTCAATCAAATTTCTATTTTTCTGGAAAATAAATACGGCAAATTAAGTGAAATACTGGCGCTGCTGGCGGAAGAAAATATACGGATTATCGCGGCTACCATTGCCGACACTTCGGAATACGGTATTCTGCGCATTATTGTAAGCGAACCGCAAAAGGCTTACAAATTACTGAAAAATCATAATGTGAGCGCTAACCTGACGGACGTATTGGCGATCGTTGCCCAATCGTGTGCGGGCAGTTTCGCGCAAACGCTTACTCATTTTACGAAAGCGGGACTGAGTATTGAATACATGTATTGTTTTTCTATCAAAGATAA
>DBFJSK010000603.1:0-8669 GCA_048403675.1 Tannerellaceae bacterium
GCCGTGAATAATCAGGTTCTCCTGTTTCACTACTGTCGGCGCTTTGCCTTTCACCAGGTCGAGTATCACTTCCTCGCTCAGCGAATTGAATTCTTCGCAATATTTTTCGATTTCCCGAATTTTCTTGAGGAAAAGTTCCGATTCGTCTTCATCGCCAATCACTTTCATCACATTTCCGCGGGCCACGATACGCAATTTGGGAAACAGCGCCTTAATAAGCTGCATATGGGTATTGTTCACACCGTAGAAAATCACTGGGTCTACATTCTCAAGAATATAAATTCGTTCTATCATCTAGTTCTTTTTCGTTCTTCTTTTTATTGATGTCTCTTTGTTGTTTTTTTGCCTTGGATAAGACGTACAAAGGTAGTAATAATCTCACATTCGTTGGTATAGAGCTGCGTTTTTTATTTAGGCGTACACGCTCGCGGGGCAGACCCTCGTTTTCCCCCTTTTCGGGAGAGGAAGGAAAGTGAAAAAATCGGACAATAAGTAAACGTGCCGGGAACGTAAAAAACAGCTTTTGTATCTAAGTGGTAATCAGTACGATATAAAACAAGGTGACGCATGCCGTAGAAATTCGAATTACACTGCAGTGGAATTTGAATCGGATGCTTATATAATTCGGATTACATAAGCATCCAATGGAAAATTCATCGGGGTAGAGGTGAACTTAAAAGTTAAAAAGTACACGAAGTAAGGGCCTCGGATACGCTTTTCCTCTGCTTCTTGGCAGCTAGCGGCAGACGGTTCGGAAACGCATTCTTCGAGGCAAAGAGCAATGAATACATGCGTTTTTTTATTATTTTTACGCCGGCAAATAAAAAATAACGATGAAAATGATCTGTAAACTAGCGCTGTTGTTCTTTTTCTTTTCGGCAGCGGCAGCTTTCCCTTCTTGTAAAGAAAAACGCGGCGAACTCAAGCCGATCCGGTATATCGGAAGTTACAACCGGGATTTCAAAGACCTCAACGATCTCCACCTCGAAGCCGCCCGCCAGCTAGGCATCAAGCCGGTGGCCTCGCGCGAAGCCGCCGCCCGCGCTTCGAAAGAATGGGACGAGATTCAAACCAACCCTTATTACGAAGTGGAAAAACTCACCCATTCCATTCCGTTTTTGGTACCCCAGGCTTCCTCCTTGCTGGCCGATATTGGCAAAAATTTCCAGGACTCTTTGGTCAGTTTGAACGCACCTTTGTACAAGATAAAAGTAACCAGCGTAACCCGCACGGTAGAAGATGTGAAAAAATTAAAGAAGCGCAACACCAATTCCTCCGTCAATTCGGCCCACCAATACGGCACGACCTTCGACGTATCGTGGGCGCGCTATACCAAAGTAGACGAAAAAGATACCTTGACGATCGATTCCGACCACCTCAAAATGGTGCTAGCCTCTGTGCTTCGCGATCTGAAAAAGCAGGGGCGTTGCTACGTGAAGCACGAACGCAAACAAGGATGTTTTCATATCACCGTCAGGCCCTGAGCCTTATCCGGCGCTAGCTTCGCCCAAAGCCTCAGCGTAGGTACGGTAATCGGCGGCCGAGAAACAACACATCGTGACCGGCCCGAAACCGGGATGAGCCGCCAGAAACGCTTTTATTTCCCCGATGGCAATCCGGGCCGCCGCCGCTACCGGGTATCCGTATACGCCGGTGCTGATGGAGGGGAAAGCGAGGGTATGCAGCCCCCGCTGTTCGGCCACTTCCAAGGCCCGGCGGTAGCAGGAGGCTAGCAGTTGCGGTTCGCCGTGGTGCCCGTCGCGATATACGGGGCCTACGGTGTGAATAACGTAGCGAGCGGGCAAGCGGTATCCTTTCGTGAGTTTGGCTTCGCCTGTGGCGCAACCGTGAAGGGTACGACATTCGGCCAGTAATTCCGGCCCTGCCGCCCGATGAATGGCGCCGTCTACGCCTCCGCCGCCCAATAACGAGTTGTTGGCGGCATTGACGATGGCATCGACTTCCAACTTCGTGATGTCGGCCTGGATAATTTGTATCCGGTCTGATTCCGGGGATCGGGAAGCATTCATAAAGCTGCTATATTTAGGTGGTGGGAGAAAAATAATTAATCGGTACAAGGTTCCGGCGGTTGACAGCCGGGACAATAATAGATGCTGCCCCCCAGGTAGTTTTCCTTCCGGATAGTCTCTCCGCAGGAAGGGCAGGGGTGTCCGGCCGTCTGGCTGGAAAGCGTCGCATGGTATGCTCCGCGCCGTCCGTACAAGTCGGTTTCCGAATGGCGTCCGCCGGCGGCATACATGCGCCCCAGTACGGCGCATACGCTGCTGTAAAGCGTTTCTTTTTCTTTCAGGCTGAGGGTATTGATTTTTCTTTTGGGGTGCAGATGCGCTTCGTAAAGAATATCCTGCAACACGCCGTTGCCCAAACCCGGAATACGCTGTTCGGTGGCCAGAAAAGCTTTGACCGTTTTCTGCCGTACTTCTTCCCGGTCGATCAACTCCAGGAAATAGGAAAGGGTGAAAGCGTCCGACATCACTTGCGGTTTGGTTTTGGCCGCTTCGTAATAGGCGGCAAAGGCTTGCAGGCTCTCGTTTTCGCGGAAGCAACTCAGCGAACCGTACATCCGCACGCTGGCAACGAGGCAACTATCGTCGTCGAAACCGATCAGCAACTGGTGTTTGGGCGGAAGCGATTCTCCCGGGCCGTAATAACGCAGGTTCACCCCGTCGCTGAATAGCAGGTGGGTGTCGGTTCCGATAGGAATATCGATCATGCCGCCCCGGGCCACGGCCCGCCCTACCCTCTGGCCGGTGAGGCGCTCGGGATAGGCATCGGCGGGGCCGTTGAACCAGGCGAATTTATGGGGTGTATAACCGGCTACCACTTCGATGATGGTTTTGCCGCTGGCGGCGCGGTTTATCTGTTCCGACAAATACAAGGCTTCCGGGGCTTCGAGCATAATTAGTAGGAATTTACGGGTTTATTGGGAATGCAATATTAAAAAAGAATCTATAATCTCCCAAGCATTATTAGGTTTTTATATTTTTCCGGCTACCCGGAATAATGTATATTTGTCGGAATTACTATCGGTTGGAAGTATGAACGAAGCAGTGCTCGAAAAGCTGAAAATATTGGCGGAATCGGCCAAATACGATGTCTCTTGCGCCTCCAGCGGTACTTCCCGTTCTTCCAAAAAAGGAGGTGTGGGGAACGCGGTGGGATGGGGCATCTGTCATAGTTTTGCCGAAGACGGACGCTGTATTTCGTTGCTTAAAATCATGCTGACGAATTATTGCATGTACGATTGCGCCTATTGCATTAATCGGCGCAGCAACGATTTGCCGCGCGCTACCCTTACGGTATCGGAATTGGTGGATCTGACCATCGAGTTTTACCGCCGCAATTATATCGAAGGTTTGTTTCTCAGCTCGGGGGTGGTGCGCAGCCCCGATTATACGATGGAACGGTTGGTGAGGGTGATTAAAGATCTGCGTCTTGTCCATCGTTTCAACGGTTATATTCACATGAAAAGTATTCCCGGGTGCAGCCAGGAATTGGTGAACGAGGCCGGCCGGTATGCCGACCGGTTGAGTGTGAACATCGAGATTCCAAACGAAAAAAGTTTGCAGACGTTGGCGCCCGAAAAAGATTTCCAGAGTGTTTTTACCCCCATGCGGTATATCCAGCAAGGCGTATTACAGAGTGCCGAAGAACGCAAACGGCTCCGGCATGCGCCCCGGTTTGCGCCGGCCGGGCAGAGTACGCAGTTGATCGTGGGGGCGACGCCCGATTCCGATAAGGATATTCTTCGGCTTTCGTCGGCCCTTTACCGTCGGCCGACGCTCAAAAGGGTGTATTATTCCGGTTTCGTGCCGGTAAATAGTTACGACAACCGGCTGCCGGCGCTCAAACAGCCGCCGCTGGTGCGTGAAAACCGGTTGTATCAGGCGGATTGGCTACTACGTTTTTATCAGTTCCGCGTGGAAGAGATTGTAGACGACGCTTATCCCGATCTCGATCTGGAAATCGATCCGAAATTGGCCTGGGCCTTGCGGCATCCGGAGGCTTTTCCGGTGGATGTGAACCGGGCCGATTATGAGATGTTGCTCCGCATCCCGGGAGTGGGAGTGAAATCGGCCAAGCTGATTGTCATTTCCCGGCGACACGGGCGGCTGGGCGCTTTGCAGTTGAAAAAGATGGGGGTGGTGATGAAGAAGGCGCAGTATTTTATTACTTGCCACGAATTGCCGGCCCAGACGGTGAATGAGTTGACGCCCGAGGCGGTGCGCCGCATCCTGGTGCGAAAGCCGGGTCGGAAAACCGACGACCGCCAGTTGGTGCTTCCTTTTCAGGAGGAATAGGCGTTTTTGACGGACGCTGGCTCCGGGGGGGGCCTTTTGCAGACGCCGCGGGCGGTGTAGGCAGATTGCGTATCGTTGTTTCGCATGGGGCTGGTGCGTTCACCTGCTGAATAGTTGGGCGTGCGGGGATTTTAGCGATTCCGCCTATCCCTCTTCGGGGATTTCACCGTATACGAAAGAAGAAAAGAATAATGGTTATTTTTTATTACGATAAAACATTCGAAGGATTGCTTACGGCTGTGTTCGAAGCCTATTCCCGCCGTACCTTCCCCGACCGGTTGCTGGCAGAGGGGGAGGTGTTGCCGCTATTTTACGACGAGGTTTTTACCGTGATTTCCGATCCGGCGAAAAGCGACCGGGTATGGCGGGGTTTACAGAAAAAATTGTCCTCCGTGGCGCTCTCCGGCCTCACGCTCACCTGGCTTTCGGAACTGCCGCAGTCGGACGAGTTGCTGCTGCGTTACATCCGCAAAGTAATCGATGCGCCGGGACGTTTCGAAACAAACTTCGGCGATCCGGATGTGTTGGAAATGGGCAAGATCTGGAAAAAAGTCAGCAATGAGCGTTGCCACGTCAACCAGTTTCTGAGGTTTCAGAAAACGGCCGACGGTGTTTTTTTCGCTGCTTTGCGTCCGATTTACAACGTATTGCCGCTTACCGTATCGCATCTGAAAGATCGTTTTGCCGACCAGCGGTGGCTGCTCTACGATTTGCAACGGGAGTATGGGTATTATTACGATTTGCAGGAAGTGTCCGAAGTGCGTTTCGAGCAAAAAGAAGCGCACCTCTTATCCGGTTGGTTGAACGAAGAACTGATGGATAAAGATGAAAAATTATTCCAGTCGCTTTGGACTACTTATTTTCATGCCATTGCGATTAAAGAAAGAATCAATCCGAAGCTGCATCGCCAGATGATGCCGGCGCGCTTTTGGAAGTATATGACTGAAAAACGGAATGACAATGATCCGACCTTATCGTCCTCAAGATAATGAAACGTTGGTGCGGCTATGGCTCGACGCCTCGGTGGCGGCCCACCATTTTATACCTTCTGTTTACTGGCAGCAACAGGCCGATGCCATGCGGCATACTTATCTTCCTTCGGCTCGCAACTGGGTGTATGTAGAAGGGAAAGCGGATAGCCCCGTCGGTTTTATATCGTTGAAAGGCAATTATATCGCCGCTTTGTTTGTGGCGCCCGGCAGTCAACGCAAGGCAGTGGGGCGCGAATTATTGACCTTCGCCAAGCAAAACTATCCCAGTCTGGAATTGTCGGTCTATGTTGAAAATGCAGGCGCGGTGGCTTTTTACCGGCAAGAGGGTTTCCGGGTGATGAAGAAAGGGGTCGACGAAGCAACGGGCCATGCGGAGTATCGGATGGTTTTTTCGGGGCCCGCTTCGCGTATAGCCCGGGAAAAACGGGTGGTGGGCCTCATGATTCGGTTGTATTGCCGGAAAAAGGAGAACAACCCAACGCTTTGTGCGCAATGCGCGGCGTTGCTGGCGTATGCGGAAGCCCGGTTGGATCGTTGCCCGTTCGGCGAAGGAAAATCGGCTTGCCAGCAGTGTAAAGTGCATTGCTACCGTGCCGCGATGCGCGAGAAGATGAGGGCGGTGATGCGTTTTTCGGGGCCGCGTATGTTGCTCTATGCGCCTTGGGAGGCGCTTCGGCATTTGTTTGGCCGGTAAAAGGGTCGGTTGTCACCGGAAAGCCGGGTGGTGCCCGGCCTGTTCCCCGCTTTTCTCGGAGCCGGACAGACCGGGGCAAAGCCTCGTAGGGGGATCGGTAACCTCAAGCTTCCTTTTTCCACCGTTTGAGGTTAGGGAAGAACTGTCTCATCGCTTGTGCGGCTTGCTCGGGCGTATATTTCACGTCGGAATCTTTATTGAATTCATCCAGAAATCCTACGCAATGGGCGATCATTTCTTCCATCGTGCAGTCTTGTTGGAACTGGCCGCCGGCATAACAATAGCAGCAATAATCGGTTTCGGGCGTGCCGTCGGCTTTCGTTCCGAAATGGGTTGCATCGGTCAGCGGCATGCCGCAACTCTGGCAATACTTGGGTTGGGTGGGTGTTACCATCTTTCTTTTTCTTTTTAGTGTGTACTTCTTTTTCTTTTTAAGGAGATCAGGCCGGTGAAAGAGATCGAGCCTGCAAGGTTCGTTTTTTTCAACCGATTCCGTTTTTACTCCTCTCGCTTTAATTCATACTCGTAAAACGCGCGTCCCTGCGGCGTATTACCGCAGGCTATCCGGAGCATGTTCATTGTTTCGCATAGCCGCCACGACGCTTCGTTGGCCGCATACATCCGGGCCCGGAGGTTGACGATGCCGGGCAAGCCGAAAGCATACCGTATCAAGCCGCTGCATAATTCCGTGCCATACCCTTTCTGCCAGAGATCGCGCGACAGGATATAACCTAATTCCAGTCGGCCGGGCGTGGCATACGTGTCGAACAAACCCGCTTCGCCTGCCAGTTCTCCCGTTTCTTTCAGCCGTACGGCAAAAAGGCCTGCGCCGTCCGGGGCCTGGTTATTTATGCGGGCGTATTTCGCTTGCAACTCTTCCAAAGTCCAGTCCGAACGGCCGTCGGAGATATAGCGCATCACTTCTTTGTGCGTGTAGAGCGCAAGTAAAGCCCGGAAATCCCCCGGTTCCGCATCTCGTATCTCCAATCGGGGCGTGTCAAATCGAATCATAGGCTATTCGTATGGGGTTTGAGAAGTTCGTATACATGGACATCGATATAGCTATCGTTTTTAAAGGCGGCTCGTTCCATTACTCCCACTTTGCGGAATTTGGCTTTTCCCAGCACCCGCATCGAAGCTTTATTATAATCGTACACGTGGGCGAAAATCCGCGTCAGAGCCGTATGGCTGAAGATATAGTCGGAGATTACCTGTACCGCATCACTCAGAATACCCCGGTTCCAAAAAGATTCGCCGATCCAGTAACCCAGTTGGGCGTTGAAGCGCTCCACATCGGTGCCGGGATCGAAACCGAGGCCGCCTACGGCTTTGCCGTCTATTTCGATCGCGAAATCCTGCGGGTAAGGCTTCCGGCGGGTGGAAGCGATGTATTCTGCCGCATCGTCGAGGGTATAGGGGTAAGGGACGGCATCGCGGATATTATTCCAGATGGCGATATTATTTAATTGTGCGGCGAGCGAAGCAGCGTCGTCTGGGCGCCAGGAACGTATCAGGTAGCCTTCCCGACGGATGGGCAGATGAGGTGTATCCATGTGTGATTTCCCGTATTTTGGATGGGCTAGGGCAAATATAGAATTATAATTCGGAATGCGTGGTAACTGTACGAACTAAAATCGGCTGTGTTTGTTAAAATTATACGGAGTATTGTGTTTTATCAAATGAAAATATATTATGACACGGACGAAAAAGAAAAAGAGCAGACACATCCTGAGAGACGCCTTGATTGTGGCTGCTTTGCTTTTTGCCCTTAATCTATATCTTACCCGTAAATTGGAGCGCTATCTTCGCAAGGAACTGGTGGAGCGAACCACGAAGGCGACCGACGGGTTTTACCGCTTGGGATTCGACGACTTGTCGGTCAGCTTTTTCAATGGTGAACTGACGTTGCGCGGGGTGAAGCTGGCTCCCGATTCCTCGGTCTATCAGGCCTGGCGGCAGATCGATAGCTTGCCGGAGATCTATGTGCGGGCCGAAATCGGCGAGATCGGTTTCAAAGGGTTGAATCTTACCTGGCGTTGGAATTTCAAGCAACTCGATTTTTATTCCTTCGAGGTGAAAAATCCGCGGATTCAGGTTTTCGGCGCGCCGGGCCCCGATTCTCCGGAGCGGCCAGACCGGGAGGTGAAAAGCAAGACGTTGTATGAATTGATTTCTCCTTATATCGATGTGCTGAGCGTGGGGCGGCTTGATTTGGAAAATGCCGATCTGTCCTATCAAGTGGAAGATCCGTCTAATCCGCTGGCTTACTCCCTGCATAAGGCCAGTTTCCACGGCTACGGTTTTCTGCTCGATTCCACTTCCTCGGAGAGCGGCAAATTGCTTTACCTGGATCATTTTGATTTCCGGACGGTCGAGCCGCAGGCCTTGCTTAGCAACCGGGATTTCCGGTTGACGGCCGATAGCATCCGTTTGAGTACTTCCGATTCGGTGGTCTATCTGGGAAATATCCAAATTATTCCCCAGGAAAAGGTTTGGGCCGAAACGCGCGAACGTCCCGACCATGTTTTGAAAGCTTCCGTCTATACAGTGGAATCCCATGGAATTGCTTTCCGGCGACAGAAAGGATTGAATTACCTGACCGCCCGTTCGTTCGAAATTGCGCAACCCCGCATGGATGCGTTTCGCGTGGTTTCTCCGCCG
>DBFJSK010000604.1:0-9904 GCA_048403675.1 Tannerellaceae bacterium
ATCTTTCTATCGTTGTGGATAAACAAAGAATATATTGATTTCGAGGTATCCTTGCAATCTTATCTTTTTAGATCCGTTTATAATCGGTCTGTTACCTATTTAAGTTCCAGGAAACATATAGGTGTTCTGGGGAATGAAGACAATATTATGTTGAGTCTTTCTAACGAAGTGATACAGTATGATCAGCAAGATCTTCTTTTAGTCGATGAGTTGAGGAATGAAATCTTTAAATTCGTAGAAATGCTTCCTGATAAATGTAAAAGTGTCTTTAAGCTGAGTCGATTAAAAGATCTGAAAAATAAAGATATTGCCTTACAATTGGGTATTAGTGAGAAAACGGTAGAAAGCCATATGCGTAAAGCTCTTAAAGAAATAAGAGAGCACCTGATTCGGATAGGGTTATTGATTTTCTTTCTTCCTATATAACCGGATCGCGAATCCAACGGTTTTTGGGGTGGTGCGCAAGGTAAACTGTATCCTACCCTGTTTTTTCTTTCAAACATAGATAATTAGAGAAACCAACTGATATTAAATCGTATAGATATGGAAAAGGTTAGTATAAAGCAAATTGAGAATAAGGATTTGGAAGTTGTTCTCTCCCTGCAAAAAATAGTTTTCATGGAAGTGGCAAAACAGATCAACAAATATGATATTCCACCACTTTTGCAAACGATGCAAGATATACAAAATGATTTTGAAATTTGTACTATCTTAAAATATATATCTGATAATAACCAAATAATTGGTTCAATCAGAGGTTGTTTGGATAATGAAAATATTTGTCATGTGGGCAAGCTTATAGTGCATCCTGATTTTCAAAATAGAGGAATAGGAAAGGCTCTTATGTGTGAAATTGAGAAATATTTTCCGACCTGTTACAAATTTTCTCTTTTTACAGGAGAGGAAACACCTAATACATTATGTCTTTATTCAAAGATTGGGTATCGAGTTGTTTGCAAGAAGAAAAAGGATGGAATGAATTTCATTTATATGGAAAAAGAAAATCATGGATAATTAAATGCTATACAATAATAAAATAAGGCAACTAATATATCTGTAACGATCACCTAAACTTCTGAATACAGTTAGCTGCCTCCCATTATAAGCAACAGAAAAACGGAAACAATAGGATAAGATACATTTCGGGAGATATATTGCAGAGTAAAGATGAGTACATAGCACAAGGTGTAGCTGTTGGCTCACAAGAAGGAGTAGGAACTGGGCTTGTCTTTAAGCTGTCAAGTCAATACGCTGAAATCCAAAAGCTCTTTAAGAAGTACACACGAAATGCCAAGTTTCAAGCTGGCGATGTGTTTATAGGAGAAATATCAGATTGTGAAACGGTATTCAATGTATATGAAGATTACATGATTGAATACGAAGGGCAGTGACACGTGCATTCTTTCTGTCATACAGTTTGACAAATCCGATTTTGGAGTAAGTGTCGATAACAGTCTGCTGATAAATATGTCCCACACCTTTCACGGGCTGCCCTTATTCCTTACCGGGGCGCCTTTTGATAAAGGTAAACCGCAATGAAGGTATACACGATATTCGGTATCCAGGCCGCTACCATCGCACTGACATAGCCGTTGATGGCAAAGGTGGAGGTGACGGTCATGAAAAGAATGTACGAGAAACTAAGCGCCAGGCCGATGCCGATATTCAGCCCCATGCCTCCCTTTATTTTCCGCGAGGAAAGGGACGCCCCGATGGAGGTCAGGATAAAGGCGGCCATAATCGTGGCGAAGCGTTTGTGATATTCGATCTCGAAGGTTTGAATGTTGCCGATTCCCCTTTTCTTTTGCCTGTCGATATAGACTTTTAGCTCGGGCGAGGTCATCGTTTCGCAGTCGTTGGCGGAAATCAGGAAGTCCGCCGGTACGATCGTCAGGGTCGTATCCATGCGCGAGCCTTCGCGGATATGTTCGCGCATGCCGTCAAAATCGCGGATCATGTAATCGATCACCGTCCAGGTGTACAGCGAATCGTATTTGATGGAATTGGCGGTCAGGCGCGAAATGAGTTTCTTATCTTTGAAATGTTCCAGCGAAAAACGGTATCCCATGTTCGAACGCGAATCGTAACTGTTGAAGTAGGCAATCACGCCCGGTTCTACCTCCAACTGCTCGTTGCGTACGTAGTCCACTTTTTTGTTGCGGATGTATTTATTCTGAAAATCAATCCGGGTCGTATTGGCCGGAGGGATGATAAAGGCGTTCAGGATAAAAGTGACGACGGCTATGATCGCTGCCGAAACGGCATAGGGCAACATCAATCGCCTAAAGCTCATGCCGCTGGCCAGCATGGCGATGATTTCCGAGTTGTCGGCCAGTTTCGACGTGAAGAAGATGACGGCGATGAAGGTGAACAGCGGGCTGAACAGGTTGGCGAAATAAGGGATGAAGTTCAGGTAATAATCCAGCACGATCGCCTTGAGGGGCACGTCCGGGTTGAGGAACTTATCGATCTTTTCGTTGATGTCGAAGACGACCGAGATGGATATAATCAACGCGATGGCGAACACGTACGTGCCCAGGAATTGCTTGATGATATACCAGTCGATCCGTTTTAATCTGAATTTCATACGCTATGCTTTACAACCGGTTTGCTAATTGACGCACCATGCCGCTTTTCCAAACGGTGAAGTCGCCGGCTATGATATGGCGCCGGGCTTCTTTGACCAGCCAGAGGTAGAAAGCCAGGTTGTGTACCGATGCGATTTGCAGTCCCAGCAGTTCGTTTACCTTGATGAGGTGGTGAAGGTAGGCTTTGGAGTAGAGCGTATCTACATACGAATGGCTGTCGGCATCGACGGGCGAAAAGTCGTCCTCCCATTTCTTGTTGCGCAGATTGATCGTACCCAGGCGGGTGAAGATCTGGCCGTTGCGTCCGTTGCGGGTAGGCATGATGCAATCGAACATGTCCACGCCCCGTTCGATGGCTTCCAACAAGTTGATGGGGGTGCCTACGCCCATCAGGTAGCGGGGCTTGTCGGCGGGAAGGATCTCGTTCACGACTTCGATCATTTCGTACATTTTTTCGGTCGGTTCGCCTACTGCCAGCCCCCCGATGGCGTTCCCGTCGGCTTCCCGACGGGCGATAGCTTCGGCCGCCCGCTTACGAAGGTCGGTATAAACGCATCCTTGCACGATGGGAAAGAGGGCTTGCGTATAGCCGTATTTGGGTTCGGTATGGTTGAAGCGTTCGAAGCAACGATCCAGCCAGCGTTCGGTGAGTCCCAACGAGCGTTTGGCGTATTCGTAATCGGCATCGCCGGGGCAACATTCGTCGAAGGCCATGATGATGTCGGCGCCGATGATGCGTTGAATATCCATTACCTTTTCGGGGGTGAACAGATGTTTCGACCCGTCGATATGGGAACGGAATTCGGCGCCTTCCTCACGCAATTTCCGGTTGTCGGAAAGCGAAAATACCTGAAAACCGCCGCTGTCGGTCAGAATCGGCCGGTTCCAGCCGTTGAAACGGTGCAGGCCGCCGGCTTTTTCGAGTACGTCGAGGCCGGGACGAAGGTAAAGGTGGTAGGTGTTGCCCAGGATGATCTGAGCGTTTATATCTTCTTTCAGTTCGGTCAGGTGTACGCCTTTAACGGTGCCTTGCGTGCCTACAGGCATGAAAATCGGCGTTTCGATTACGCCGTGGTCGGTCGTAATCAAACCGGCCCGGGCGTTCGATTTCGAGTCGTTATATTGTCGTTCAAATTTCATCCTGCAAAGGAAATAATAATTCTTTATAGAAAAAAAGTGTTTGCGGGAAAAACGAGGCAGCCACATTTTTAGGCATTTATAGGCTGTAGGCCTGACAAGTTACCAAAAGGGGGCGGGAGCCTGCCACTTAAAATCAGTTCCTCGGCGGATGGGCGGCTTATTTGTTAAATTGTATTAATAAGCGAGAGGCGGCTAAGGGGTAAAGAGATTTCAGAAGTGATACTAATAAACCATTATCACATCGTATGGATTCGATTATTATAAAATATCTGGAAGGAACGGCATCCGAAAAGGAAATCCGGGCTTTAAAGGACTGGCTGGAGGAGCGTGTTGAGAATAAAGAGTGTTTTTGTAATTATGCCCAACTCTGGTATAGCTCGCAAGCCTCTTTATCGGATACCCGTTCTACGGAAGAAGCTTTCCAGCGGTTTAAGATAAAAGTGCTCGATTTTGAAAAGAAAGTCGCTCAAAGAAGACATTCTTTTCACCGCTGGAAAGTGGCGGCTTCGATTGCCCTGGCCATCGTGTGCTCAGCGGCCGGCTATTTTTTAGGAAGCCGTTCGTCGGAAGCCGGCAGCCGACCGGAAGAAAAAGCAGTTGTTTTAAACCAAACGTCTATACGCAATACAAAAAGTTCCATACAACTGCCTGATGGGTCGGTTGTCTGGTTGAACCAGGGCAGTCAACTAACCTATCCGTCATCATTCGCTTCCAACGAACGTACGGTGAAGTTGGAAGGGGAGGCCTTTTTTGAAGTTGTGCGGAATGAAAATACTCCTTTTTTCGTGGAAACGCAAGATATGACCATCAAGGTTTTAGGAACCAGTTTCAGTGTAAAAAACGATAAAAAGAACACGCTTGCCGAAGCCGTACTTGTCAGTGGAAAAGTAGAGGTTCATTTTACAAATGAAAATACACCCGTGTTGCTTTATCCCAATCAGAAAATCTCTTACAAAAGAGAAGAATCCGCTTATGTGGTGGAAGATGTGGATGCTTCTGAATATACACTTTGGAAGAATGACCGGCTGGTGATGACCAATGAATCCCTCACCACCATTTTTCGAAAAATGGAACGCTGGTATGGGATAGAAATTGTTTGCGAGGGTGCTTTTCCTCTACAGTCGAAGTTTTCTATTACTATTACAGACGAACCCAAAGAAGAAATATTAAGATTACTTTCTATTACGCATCCCATCGGATTTACAATCGAAAATAAGAAAGTGATTGTTCGGGGGAAATAAAATCATGAATAACCTTCAACCGGAAATGCCTATGGATAGATAAAACAGGAAAAGTAAAAAGAATTAGGCAAGTGGGGCTAGCACCTGCCTAATAGAGAAAGTTAATTTCTAATTGGTTCTTTGAAAAGAACTTCATGTTAAATTAAACAATACAAATGTATGAAAAAAAAATCCACAGAGGAAAGGTTGCGCCTTTTTTCTAAGGCCATTCTGTTAAGAAAAATGAAATTAATTGCCCTTTTTGTATTCATGGCTTTAGGCAGCCTTTCCGCAACCGGCAGTTATGCGCAAGAAACGGAGTTAACCCTGAAAATGCAGCATGCTACGTTGCATGCTATTATCAAGGCTATTGAAAATCAGAGTGAATTCGTGTTTTTCTACAAAAATGAAGATGTAGATTTGAACCAGAAAATCGATTTGAATATTGAAAAAGGGAATATTACGGATGTATTAAATCAGATCGCTGCGTTTTATTCCTACCGGATAGAGAATAAGCAAATCGTGTTGTTGCCTAAGCATACGCAACAAACCCATAAAATTACCGGAACAATCACTAATTTGCAAGGCGAACCTATCATTGGCGCGAATATCACGATAGAGGGAACAACCTCCGGAACCATTACTGATATCGACGGAAAGTTCTCGCTTGAAGTGCCTGCAGGCAGTACGATACGAGTTACATATATCGGGTACTTACCCCATCTGGAAAAAGTTAGCGCATCGCGTGCTGATTATCCTATCACCATGAAAGAAGACTTTCAGGCATTGGATGAAGTAGTAGTGGTAGGATACGGTACGCAGCGACGTTCGGAATTAACAGGATCTATCACCTCTGTGAAGGGAGATCAAATTGCAGGGCGTTCGGCCGGAACCTTGGCTGAGGCATTAAGCGGTATGGCTGCCGGCGTGATGGTATCCATGACTAACAATTCTCCGGGTAACAGCCCGAGCATTCTGATTCGCGGGGCCGCTTCTGTGAATGGCATGGAGCCGTTGTATATTGTGGACGGCGTCAAACAAAGTGCAGGTTTTGATTTCAACATGCGTGATATAGAATCGATCGAAATTCTGAAAGACGCAGGTTCTGCCGCTATTTATGGCGCCCAGGCCGCCGGCGGTGTGGTGCTGATTACAACAAAACGAGGAAGTATCGAGAAGCGGGAGATTACGGTGAATGCCCGGTATGGGATTCGTAAAATAGCATCCAACATCCAAATGCTCAATAGAGATGAATTTATCGATGCCCAATCTCTTATCGGACGTGATATTCTGTTGTCGCACGGTGTTACTTCAAAGGAGGAGTTGCCCGATATTGATTGGATGGATAAGATGTACGACACAGGTACGGAGCAGGAATATAACGTATCCTTATCGGAAGCCAGCAACAAATTCAAATTTTTCGTATCCGCAGGATTTTATAGCCAGGACGGCGTTTACATTGACAACAACGCGAAACGTTTCACGCTGAGATCTAACATCGATTACCAGATTAATAAACATATCAGCGTAGGGTTATCTTTATTTGGCAATGTGCGCACGAACAATCCCGCCCGTTCCGGCGGCATTCCTACCCGCACAGCGCCTACATGGGATCCGACGGATGAAAACGGTGAATTCACGAAAGCACCTGGATACATCGGAGGTCCGAACCCTTATGGAAACGAATTGATATGGCATTACAAAGATAATAATTACGGTTTGAATGCCCTGGCCTATCTGAATGTAAACATGGTGGAAGGGTTGGTTTTCAGGCTGAATGCCTCTGGTAGGTTTAAGGGCTTCTCCAATAACGGGTTCTCTGAATACGCAGACTGGGGCGCAGTGGTTAATCGGGAATACATGGATGCCAAAGCCGGTACGAAACAGGATTTGCTTTACAACGCTACCCTTACGTATGAAAAGAAGCTGAGCCGCCATAGCTTTAAAGTGATGGTTGGTACCGAGGTAGGAAAAGATGATGGCTATGACATTAACGTACATGCCACAGACTTTCCCATTAAAGTAGCGGAGTCCTTAAACATCTCATCGAATGCGAACAAAACCGCCAGTGATAATTGGCCGGTTTCCCGTTCGATGTCATTCTTTGGTCGTGTGAACTATACTTTCAAGGACAGGTATATGCTGACCGCCAACATTCGCCGGGATGGCTCTGACAAATTTGCACCCTCGAATCGGTGGGGAACTTTCCCGTCCATAAACTTAGCCTGGCGTTTTTCGGAAGAATCGTTTGTTAAGAATGCCTTGCCCTGGCTTGAAAATGGGAAGATACGCGCCAGTTGGGGTATGCTGGGCAACGACGGCATAGGCCAGTTCCTATATTCCAGAGCTTACGAAGGTTCGGTACTTTATAGCTATGGCGGCAATGGCACTTCGCTGGGGTGGGGTAACTATAAAGTTCCTAATAAAGACATCAAATGGGAACAGGTAAACCAGACCGACATAGGCCTTGACCTTACGCTGCTGAACAACCGTTTGAACTTTGTGTACGACTATTATAACCGCCAAACCAAGGATATGCTTTATTGGAGCACGCTTCCCATGGGAAGCGGGGTAGGGTATTACGACAGCCAAAACACCACCATGCCAATCAATATCGGTGAAGTGCAGAACATTGGACATGAATTTACCGTCAACTGGAACGATAAGATTCGCAACTTTAAGTACGGAATCGGTATAAATGCCTCGTTTAATGAGAACAAGGTTATCGACTTAGGCGTAGAAGGCGCCATTCTGACCGACGGTGACTACAATCGCACGGAAAGCGGAAAGCCGATGGGGATGCTCTACGGTTATAAGGCCCTTGGCATATTCCAGAATCAGGAACAGGTGGATGCCTATAATGCCAAGGCGCAGGCGGCCGGCCAGCCCTACTATTTCAGACCGCAGACAGGGCCTGGCGATATTATTTACGACGATATGGGTAAGGGCTATGTAAGTGGCTCATCACAAACTTACATCGGGGATCCTTGGCCTGATATGACATTGGGTGTCAACCTGAATGCCGAATGGAAAGGTTTTGATTTGACTGCTATGTTTTCTGGCGCTTTTGGTTTTGACATCTATAATGCGCTAAAGCCTCATACACAGCAATTCTTCGGCGACGAAAACACGACGAAGGACATTTACAAGACCTCCTTTTTCGGCCATAACGGCGTAACCGACCAGCCCCGCGCAGGTGCCTGGGTGGATGGTGTATTTATTTCAGATGCTAGTTTGGGTTTGAATTATTACACCATCTCTTCCTTTTGGGTAGAGAAGGGCAACTATTTGAAATTGCAGGATTTGGTTTTTGGGTATACACTACCTAAGAGTCTGACGCAGAAATTGAACATGGCTAAGCTAAGGTTCTATTTTACGGCTAATAATGTATTCACCATTACACATTATTCCGGACTTGATCCGGAAATCGGTGGTACAAGCAGTACAGGCAGCGGCAGCGTGCGTCAACGCGGAGTAGAAAGTCTTGGACGTTATCTGCCCTCCAGGCAGTATGCTTTTGGTATAGATCTGACATTTTAAAATTACAGTATGATGAAGAATTTAGTATATATACTTGCATCTTCCTATCTGATGCTTTCTGTAACAAGTTGTTCTGATTTTTTTGATATTCAAGATAAGACAACCGTATCGGATAAAATTTTCCCGACCACGATCGATCAGATAGACATGATGCTGACCACTGCCTATTATGGCAGTCACACAAACGGTTTGTACGGACAGTATTGGTTCGATTGCGGAATCATGATGTGGGATCATACTACGGATGTAGATAATACCTACGATGACCGTGGGCAGCTTTTACTGGAGAATGCCAGTTCGGATAACAGCTATGTGCGTCGCCAGTATTCGGATATTATGAAATGGGTTGGAAAGTCGAACGATGTGTTGGATGCCATCGATGCGTATAGGGCGAATAACGAAGTGCCCCCCAGTGATGAAGCTAAACTTGATTATATACGTGGACAAGCTTTATTCAACCGTGCGTTAGCCTACTGGCACGGCCAGATTTTCTTTGAGATCGAAAGTAAACCGGAAGGGTTAGGACTTCCCTTGTATGATCATACGCCCGTGGCGGTAGAAGATATGATGGCTCCGCGCTCCACTACGGCCGCATGCTGGGAGTTTGTGATCCAAACGTTACAGGAAGCCGTGACATTGCTTACAGGACATAATGAAGAGGCCCGTGCTACCGAATGGTCGGCCAAAGGTTTGCTGGCAAAAGCTTATATGCAAGCGCGTCAACCTCAGCATGCGCGTCCTGTTTTGGAAGATATTATAAGGAACAGTGGAAAAAAACTTGTTTCCTTTGATGATTATTCGAAGATGTTTTATGTCTCCACTGCTTGGGGGAATGCCTATGAATTCAATGAAGAGAGTTTGTATGAACTTGATATGACAACCAACTGGGGCGGCGGCCCACGCAGTAAGAAGACGGGAAGTGCCATGCAGATGATTATGGCTCCCTGGGTACTGGATTTGGACATAGCCGTGAAAGCTGCCGAAGGAGATGAATTAGACCCCCGTACTTCTACAGCGGGCGGCTGGGGAAACAACTATGTGGCTGATGCCAACGTGGTTCGTTTTGGCTTTACATTAGGTGGCCCGGGAAAACGTGTGGCCAATCCGGATTACAACCCGCAGAAAGAGAGAACGATTGACAACTTCCCCATCAGGGTACGCCCTGAGTATGTAGCTCAGAGCATGGCTATCCGTGAAAACCGGGTGGCAGACCCCCGACTCTATATCAGTGCTGCCCAGACTTATATTGACCAGCGCTTTGATTCGAAGGGACGGCTGACAGTGGTGGATAAACCTCAATCAATGTATGCCGAAGTGCCGGATAAAATGGCCTGGTCTTTCAAGAAATACATGAATATGGATGGATTGGAGAGCCAAATCAATTTCAGCAGTCCTGCCAATTTTTATATCGTTCGC
>DBFJSK010000605.1:0-5469 GCA_048403675.1 Tannerellaceae bacterium
ACGGGAATTTTACCTTAGATGTTCCGGTCAGTGCAAAAGAAATCTTTGTGTCGTATGTCGGAATGCGCACCAAAGAATTGCCTGTATCTTCAGTCCTGAATGTAGTGTTAGATTCCGAATCCAAAGCCTTGAGCGAAGTCGTGGTGACGGCTTTAGGTATCAAAAAGAGTGAAAAAATCCTGGGGTATGCCGCCTCCACCGTCAAATCGGACGACCTGGCAGCCGCCAAATCCGGTTCGGTTATGAGCGGGCTTACCGGTAAAGTAGCCGGGGTGAACATTTCCGGTTCAGGTACAGCCGGTACTTCCCAGAAAGTATTGATCCGCGGTATTTCTTCGTTGAACAGCAACCAACCGTTATATATTGTAGACGGTGTGCCTATCAATAACGACCGAATCAGTAACACCACCTCCGACCAGCGCGGTAAAGACGTCGGAACCCAAGCTGACTTCGGTAACGGCGCGAACGACATCAACCCTGAAGATGTAGAATCCGTAACCGTCCTCAAAGGAGCTTCCGCTACTGCCCTCTACGGCTCACGCGCTTCCAACGGTGTGATTATGGTCACCACCAAACGGGCTAAAAATGAAAAACTAAGTGTTTCTTACGACGGCTCTTTTACTGCATCCAACGTATTGCGCACGATGCAAACCCAAAACTTGTTCGGACAAGGCTGGGGTTCGTGGGATCGCGCCGAGAATGGCTCGTGGGGACCGCGTTTGGACGGCACCATGCACGAATGGGGTTCCAATACTTTGGAAACGCCCATGGTAAAACCTTTCTCGTATGTAAAAGACAATATCCGTAATTTCTATAAAACCGGTACGGAATTGAACAACGTTGTCAGTTTGCGCTACGGAACCGATAAATTAGGCATTGTCGCTTCTTACGGCAACTTAACCTCGAACGGGATTCTGCCCAATGACGGAGATACTTATTCCCGAAATACGTTTTCGCTGCGCGGAAATGCCAAAGTGAACAAGTTCAGCTTCGACATGTCGATGAACTACGTACGCAAAGACATCCGCCGTACGATCAACATGGAAAACGAATTGCTTCAACACGCCGTCGATGTCAGCTACACTGATATGAAAGATTATAACGATGAACGTTATAATCTGGATAACTATTATACACATTACGCAACCAACCCGTATTGGATGATCGACAACAACTACCAGAAATACCAGGACGATCGTATTTATGGTAAGATCGAAATGTCGTACGACATTCTTAAAGGACTGCGCGCTACGGGCCGTTTGGGAGGCGACTTCCTGAATTACCGGACGGAAAAAGTTTTCGCCAAAACCGTTTTTTCCGACGGATCGTACAGTAAAGACGGTGGGGGAACACCCGAACAAGGAGAATACCACAACTATCGCACCACAACAGGTCAGATCGACGCCACTTTATTCCTGAGTGCCGATTATACGGTGGGCGATTTTACCCTGGGCGGATCGGCCGGATGGAATTTGAACCAACGTACCAACAGTTTTGCTGGCGGATATATCGAGGGCCTCGACCTGTTAGGCTGGTATAATTTGCAAAATACAACCTCGGCTGCCGTCTCCCAGCAATACAATGAAAAACGCCGTCTGATCGGCTTGTTCGCTCAAGCAGAAGCCGGTTATAAAGGCTTTTTATTCCTCAATCTCTCGGTTCGTAACGACTGGTCATCGACCTTGCCTGCCACCGACAACAGTTTCTTCTATGGAGGAGCCAATATTTCGTTCCTGCTCACCGAGCTTCTTCCTTCCTTGAAAGATCATCAGATCGATTTCTTGAAATTCCGTGCCGCCATCGGCCAAACCGGTAACGATGCCGATGTATACAAAACCAGCAGTTGGTATACGCCCGTAGGCGATTTTACCGGCACTTCTTTTTATTATACCTATCTTCCTCTGGGCGGTGTATCGGGTTTGAGCGAATACAATTACCTGCCCAGTTCCACCCTGAAACCGGAAATGACCACCGAATATGAATTCGGTATTTCAGGCAATTTCTTCGATAACCGGATTACAGCCGACGTTGCCTATTATAACAAACAAACCAAAGACCAGATTATATCCGCCACGTTAGCTCCCGAAACTGGCTATACCCGGGAAACCCGCAATGTAGGTCAGTTAGAAAACCAAGGTATCGAAGCCATGTTGAATATAACGCCCATTCGCACCACCGATTGGGAATGGGAAGTAGGCGCTACCTTTACCAAGAACTGGAGCAAGGTAAAGGAATTGTGGGATGGCCTGAAAGAATATACTTATACAACTTGGCGCGGTATTGAATATGTAATGAAAGTAGGCGAACCCATCGGCGTATTCCGCATTCCTTCCACAGCTACTGTAACCGATAAAAGCAGCCCCTATTACGGCTACCGCATCGTCAATAACAACGGTTTCCTGACCGCCAGCAATACTGAAAAAGAAGTAGTCGGCGCATCGCAACCCGATTTCGTAATTGGGTTGAACACCTCTTTGAAATACAAAAATTTCCGGTTGACGCTGGTGGGCGATATTCGCAAAGGCGGTTATATGACTTCCCATACTTCCTACATTTCCCACTTCAACGGTAACTCTACCGAAACCGTTTACAACGAACGCAACCCGTTTGTATACGATCACTCTGTGAAAATAGTCAACGGCGAATATGTAGAAAACAACATCCCGGTAAAACCGACGGACATGAATAAAGCAGTCGGCAATTATTCCTACAATCCGGAATTACGTCGCGAATTTATTCTGCCCCGCGATTATTTCAAACTGCGTGAAGTAACCCTTTCGTACGACGTACCTTCCGCATTCCTGAAAAAGACACCGTTATCGAAAGTGACTGTCAGCCTGGTAGGCCGTAACCTTTTCCTGATTACAGCCAAGCGAAACAATTACGTAGATCCCGAAGCCAGCAACATGGGTAACGACCTCTATTCGGAATTCGGTGAAACGACCGGTCTGGTATCCACCCGCAACATCGGTGGTGCATTGAAAGTAGTATTTTAATCATCAATTAAGGTAAAGACTTATGAAAAGAAGAAATTTTATATATACAGGGCTAGCTACCTTACTGTTGGGTGTTTCGATGACTTCCTGCGAGGATTATCTGGACATTAACAACAACCCCAATTTCCCCACGGAAGCCACGTTGTCCACCTTATTTCCCAGTGCTGCCATCACTACCATTTCGCAGACAGGATACAATGGTATGTTGCTTGGTACGATGTGGATGCAATACACCACACAAGGCAACACCACCAACCAGTACAATACCACGTGCAACTATAGTTTGACCACGGCATCCTATAATGCGCTCTGGACTAACGCCTACGCCAACACACTGCCTGATTTGAAACAGGTGATCGAGAAAGCCGAAGAGGAGGGAGCCTGGCATTATTGGATGATGGCTAAAGTGCTGATGGCTTATAATTACCATATTCTCACCGATCTATATGAAGATATTCCCTTCACGGAAGCTGTGCAGCCCAAAGAATTTCCCAACCCGAAATACGACGACAGCAAAACCGTGGTTTACCCCGGTATTTTAGCCATGCTGGATGAAGCGATCGCCAAAAAAGCCGATGCCGCCGCCGCATTAGGAACCGGAAAGACCGTAAAAGATGATTTCTATTTCACCGGTAATGTCACTAAATGGGTATCCTTTGCCAAAAGTTTGAAACTGAAAATCATGATGCGCGACTTCGAAGCCTATAAAGCCGACATCTCCGCCCTGCTGGCCGAAGGCGATTTATTGACGGAAGACTGCAAGGTAGCCGTATTCGAAGATGCCACCAACAAAGGCAATCCCCTTTACGAATACAATATCCGCCAGTTGAACACCCGCGAGAATATCCGCGCCTGCCATACCCTGCTGGAGTATCTGTTGGCCTACGACGATCCGCGTATCGAACAACTCTATGAATTGACTACGGTAGCCGAACGCGCCATTACCGCCGGCGAAGAACTCACTAACCGGGAAAAATATGAAGGATTGCCTTGCGGAACCAAACCCTCTTCGGATGTAAATGCCGACGAATCGGTTCCTTTGGTAAACTCTTCCCGCTACAAACAAGCCTATAACGACCCGGTCTATCTGATGAACCAGGCCGAATGCTACTTCCTGATTGCTGAAGCCCAGGCACGTCTGGGAAATACCAGCGAAGCAAAAGCCGCCTATGAAGAAGGCGTATCCGCCGCTTTCGCACGGTGGGATTATGACGCTACCGACTTTTTGAAAGACGGCGGAGCCTACGCATTCAAGAGCGCCTCGAAAGACGAGATGCTGAAATGTATCCTGACCCAGAAGTGGGTGAGCTACGCCAAAGCCAACACCTGGGATGCTTTCTTCGACCGCAACCGTACGGGCATTCCTGCCATCAGCACAGCTTTTACCGTACGCGTAAGCAACAAAAAGCCCGGTCTGACCGAAGGGTATGAATTAGGTACGCTGATAGCTCCGGGCAATACCGTCCTTCAACCGATGGAGTTCCCGCGCCGTCTGCTCATACCGGATGCTTCGGCTCAGTATAATGTCAATGCGCCGGCTACGAAGAACTTGCAAGAACCGATGTGGTGGCAAGTACCCGATGGAAAATAAACATTCGCTATCGGGAAGTATAAATTCCCGATAGCAAATGCCTCTCTTCGGAAAGCTTTTAGCAGCTGGCCGGAGAAAAAGAACAAACCTATAGTAAACAATTAAAATGTACAATCAACCTATGAAACAGATCAAATATATCCTGGGGATATTCATCGCCCTCCTGGCTCTGGCTTCTTGCGATACCTACAGCGATGACTTCGATATCGACTATACGGCTATCCATCCGCTGGGTGGCATGTATAAAGTACACATCACCGATGAAGCGGGCACCGTCATCGACAACACCCAATACTGCTATCTGGCCAACACCACCGACAATTCGACTACCGAATGCTGGATTCGCATCGGCGATTACAACGCCAAGATAACGAACGCCTGGGCCATCAACGGCAAAATCAATTGCAATGTGCCCGAGTTAACCTTCTCCGGTTCGAATGTAGAAAACCTGGCCGGCAACGTAGTGAGTTCCACCGAAACTTTCAGCGTAAGCGACGGACAGATGAAACTGCAAGGTGCCACAGCCCCTTCCGGTACGGTAGCCGACCAGATTTCCTTTACGTTTACAAACTCCCGGTTCCCCGGTAAAACCTACAAAGTGGAAGGTTATCGCTACACCGGATGGGGGGAAGATTAACCTCTTTTAAATAAGCATTGACGTAGAACACGAAAAGAACGAAATCTCTTGAGGCGGCTAAAGGCATACAGCTTTTTTAGCCGCCTTTTCTTTTTATAACAACCTGTAAGATAAAACAAAGAACATAAAATTGTTCCTTCGTGTTTCAATTACGATAATAAATAATATATCATGGAAAAAGTTATTTACAATTTAGTGTTTAATCGAAAAAAGCAATTGAATGCAGAAGGAAAAGCATTGATTCA
>DBFJSK010000606.1:0-12184 GCA_048403675.1 Tannerellaceae bacterium
CTGACCCCCGACAAAGAATACCTCGTTTATTCCGACCGCGACCTGCGCTTCACCTGGAGCGAATTCAACCGCCGCGTCGACAACATGGCCAAAGGACTGCTCTCGATCGGCGTAAAACACGGCACCCACGTGGGCATCTGGGCTACCAACGTACCCGACTGGCTCACCTTCCTGTACGCCGGAGCCAAGATCGGCGCCGTCCTGGTCACCGTCAACACCAATTACAAGCAAAACGAACTCGAATTTCTGGTAGAGAACGCCGACATCCACACCCTCTGCATCACCGACGGCGTATTCGACGGCAGCTACATCGACATGGTATACACCATGCTGCCGGAACTGAAAGAATCGCAACGCGGCTACCTGAAAAGCAAGCGCTTCCCGGTACTGAAAAACGTAGTCTACATCGGCCAGGAAAAATACCGCGGCATGTACAACACCCCCGAACTCCTGCTGCTGGGCGATAACATTCCCGACCAAACCCTGGAAGAAGCCAAGCAAAAAGTAGACTGCCACGACGTCGTGAACATGCAATACACCTCAGGCACCACCGGCTTCCCCAAAGGCGTGATGCTCACCCACCATAACATCACCAACAACGGCTTTTTCACCGGCGAGGGCATGGGCTTCACCGCCGACGACAAACTCTGCTGCTGCGTCCCCCTCTTCCACTGCTTCGGCGTGGTACTGGCCACCATGAACGTGCTCACCCACGGCTGCACCCAGGTGATGGTGGAAAAATTCGATCCCCTGGTGGTACTGGCCTCCGTGCACAAAGAACGCTGCACCGCCCTCTACGGCGTACCCACCATGTTCATCGCCGAGATGAACCATCCGATGTTCGACCTCTTCGACCTGACCTCGCTGCGCACCGGCATCATGGCCGGTTCCCTCTGCCCCATCGAGCTGATGCGAGCCGTCACCGACAAAATGCACATCACCCACATCACCAGCGTATACGGTTTAACCGAAAGCTCGCCCGGCATGACACATAGCGTACTCAGCGATCCGTTCAAAGCCCGCTGCATCACCGTAGGCAAAGAATACCCGTTCACCGAAGTAGCCGTAATCGACCCCGACACCGGCGAAGAATGCCCGATAGGCGTACAAGGCGAAATGTGCTGCCGCGGCTACCTGGTCATGAAAGGCTATTACAACAACCCGCAGGCCACCGCCGAAGTGATCGACAAAAAAGGCTGGCTGCATTCGGGCGACCTGGGCATCAAAGACGAAAACGGCTACTACCGCATCACCGGCCGCATCAAAGACATGATTATTCGCGGCGGCGAAAACATCTATCCGCGCGAAATCGAAGAATTCCTCTACCACCTGGAAGGCGTAAAAGACGTACAGGTATCGGCCGTACCCTCCAAAAAATACGGCGAAGAAGTAGGCGCTTTCATCATCCTGCACGAAGGAGTGACGATGACGGAAGAAATCGTGAAAGATTTCTGCCGCGGAAAAATAGCCCGTCACAAGATTCCGAAATACGTCTTTTTCGTAGATACCTTCCCGATGACCGGCAGCGGAAAAATACAAAAATTCAAGCTGAAAGACCTGGGCCTGGAATTACTTACCCGCGCCGGGATCACTCCAGCCTGAAACCGGGCGGTTTGTCGAGATAAATTCGTACCTTTGCCCCCTCAAACAGTAACAGATAAGAACTAATTATGTCACACTTATTTCCAACGGATCTGCCCTATAAAGTAGCAGATATGAGCTTGGTCGATTTCGGCCGAAAAGAAATCGAGATCGCCGAACACGAAATGCCGGGCCTGATGGCCCTCCGCAAAAAATACGCCGCCCAGCAACCGCTGAAAGGCGCCCGGATCACCGGGTCGCTGCATATGACGATTCAAACCGCCGTATTGATCGAAACCCTGGTTGCTTTAGGAGCCGACGTACGCTGGGCCAGTTGCAACATTTTCTCTACGCAAGACCACGCCGCAGCCGCCATTGCCGCCACCGGCGTTCCCGTATTTGCCTGGAAAGGGGAAACCTTGGAAGAATACTGGTGGTGTACCGATATGGCCCTGCGCTTTGCAGGCGGCCACGGCCCTCACCTGATCGTGGACGACGGCGGCGACGCCTCCCTGTTGGTACATAAAGGATACCGCGCCGAAAACGATGCCCTGACGATTGAAGGCAAAGGCGAAAGCCACGAAGAACAGGTGGTATTGGAAACGCTGCGCCGCATCCTCTCGGAAGACCCGCAGCGGTGGCACCGTACCGTAAGCGAAATGAAAGGCGTATCGGAAGAAACCACCACCGGCGTACACCGGCTTTACCAGATGATGGAAAAAGGCGAACTGCTGGTTCCGGCCATCAACGTAAACGACTCGGTAACGAAATCCAAATTCGATAATTTATACGGTTGCCGCGAATCGCTGGCCGACGGCATCAAACGCGCCACCGACGTGATGATTGCCGGCAAAGTAGTCGTCGTAGCCGGTTACGGCGATGTAGGCAAAGGATGCGCGCACTCGATGCGTTCGTACGGCGCCCGCGTGCTGATTACGGAAATCGACCCGATCTGCGCCCTGCAAGCCGCCATGGAAGGATTCGAAGTTACCCCGATGGAAGAAGCCGTGCAGGAAGGCAATATCTTCGTAACCACTACCGGCAATTGCGATATTATCACCATCGAGCACATGGCCGCGATGAAAGATCAGGCCATTGTTTGCAACATCGGTCATTTCGACAATGAAATCCAGGTAGAAAAACTGGTTACTTACCCAGGTATCCGGCACACCAATATCAAACCGCAAGTAGACAAATACACCTTCCCCGACGGCCATTCGATCTTCCTTTTGGCCGAAGGCCGGCTGGTAAACTTGGGATGCGCTACGGGACACGCTTCGTTCGTGATGAGCAACTCCTTCACCAATCAAGTACTGGCGCAGATGGATCTCTGGCAGAAGCCGTATGAAACAGGCGTTTACCGGCTCCCCAAATACCTCGACGAAGAAGTGGCCCGGCTGCACCTGGAGCGTATCGGCGTGAAATTGTCGAAACTCACCCCCAAACAAGCCGATTACATCGGCGTGCCGGTAGAAGGGCCTTACAAAGCCGATCATTACCGGTATTAATCCGAACGCCCCGGAGGCCTTGCGAGCTACGGCCCCGAAAGAAAAGGTGTCAGAGACAGCACGAGAAGCGAACAGCACCCCGCCGAAGGGGAACTTGTTCGCTTCTTGTCATTTTTTTGAAGAAGGCTAAAACCTATGCCGATGCAATTCAAATTCCATGCCAGTGAAATTTCGATTACACTGGCATCCGATTCTTCTTTCACTGGCATCCGTTTCCCTTTTCTTGCACAACCCTCCATAACCTATTCATTATCAATAGGATAAAAAACCACTTCAAACGTGTATCCATCCCCCCTACTTATTGTCATTTTTTCCTCCTATTTTTTCTCCTGATTTTTCATTTTCACCCGAAAAAAACCGGCTCCGGAATGCCGGCCAAACCGCGCAGGCGATGAAAATACCCCAACCATCCCAGCCCTGCAATTCTTTCCTTTTACCGGCCGGCTTTGCCGCTCAAGGCTCGCCGCCTATACCCTGCCCCCCTCCTAAAAACCGAAAATCTACGCAGCTCAGGAATTTTTACTTATATTTGCTCAAATAAACAAACATCCTGCGAAAAAATGAATCCGATCAAACAAATCACCGCCTATTTCAGGGAAGCCATCAAAGCGAAAGCGTGCGAAGCCATCGACCCTTCCGAACAAGACAAATGCTGGACAATCACCCCCGAAGAATACCAAAGCGGATGTTTGAATCAAAAAACGACCGACGAAATCATCGCCTCCAAATCCACGCGCACCAAACAACCGGACTACGTAGACGTGCTCCTGATACCCAAAACCCTCGGCAAACTAACCGACGAAGAAGGAATCGAAATCGACCGCGGCTTCAAAGAGATCACCGGTCTTTATTTCATTCCCGCCAAATTATCCTGCCTGGGTCACCTCCATATCATTCCCGCCGAAGGCAAACGCCCCTGGATTCCGCGCGAACTTCTTTATCCGATGGTAGAGCCCCAACTCTGCATCGGTACGATTGAGCAATACAACCAAGCGCTTGAAAGCAACCTCTCGGGGTATGCGCTGATTGAAACCTGGCAAGCCTACCGCCAATACGCCGAATCCTTATACGAAAACGTAACCGGCACCCCGTTCGAAGAAAACACCCTGCAAACCGGTCTGGGAGAAAACGGGAAAACACTTACGGCAGGCGTGAACGACACGATTTACGTTTGCCTCAACCCGATTGTTCATACCACACACCATCTGCTCAAACTATACAACGAATTAATCGACGATACCACCCCCAAACCGCTTTACGAAAAGCTCCTCGGCGGCGAAAAAAACACCAGCCCGCTCCTTCCGGACGAGGCCCTGGCTCCGATGGAAGCCCATGTGGGCCAAATGAACTGCCGCTATCCCCTTTCAGCCACCCAGCGGGAAGCCCTGAATCATTTTCGCGCAACCGGCCCCGGGGAAATTCTGGCGGTATCCGGCCCCCCCGGCACAGGAAAAACAACCTTGCTGCAATCGGTCGTAGCCGATCTGCTGGTGGGCCGCGCCCTCGCCAAAGAACCGGCTCCCCTTATCGTGGCCTGCTCCACCAACAACCAGGCCATCACCAATATCATCCGCTCGTTCGGCGCTGTCCGCCGGACGGAGAAAAACGCAAGCGCCCCGGAAGCGGAGGCAGAAACGAAGACAAAAGCGAAAACCGAGCCGGCCAAGAGCCTTTTGGAACAACGTTGGATCTGCGGCGTTGACAGCCTGGCCGTTTATTTTCCTTCGGACAACAAGGTAGAACAAGCCGAAGAAGCAGGTTTCCAGTGTACCACCCGGGATGCCAATCATTTTGCGGCGGCTATCGAAACCGCCGATAACCTGGAAGCCTCCGAAAAACGGATGCTGGAAAAATGCAGCGCTTATTTTCACCGCTCTTTCCTCCGGATCGGCGCCTGCCAGACCGCCCTCCACAAAGAACTGGAAATGATCGACCATACCCGCAGGAAATGCCTCCAGACGTTCGAAACGCTCCAAATCCTTACCGACGGCCTGTCGGCAGACACCTATCGCGGGCAACTGAGAGCCGTACAACAGGACATCGCACAAGCTATTCGGGATACAGAAGCCTACATTACCGACTGTTTCGGACAGATCGAAGCCTATAAAAACAGAATGAAAGCGTGGCGCGCCTGCTATGAATCGCTTCCTTGGTTCACACGCACCCTGCCCTTCCTTCCGGCAGCCCGGAAAAAGATCCAAGCGGCTTTCCGAACGGAAAAGATGCCGGAAGAGCTGGATTTTCTGCCTGCGGAACCTTCGCTCGATGAGATTTTGGAAGCGTACAGCTACCGTATTCAGCAGGTAAACGAGCAAATAAGCCACTATCGCCGGCAAATCGAAAGCTACCGGCTGAAGCAGACCCGATCTCAAAAAGAAGAACAGAGGCTGAACGAATTGACCGGCGCCTGCGAAGCCCAGTTTGCCGTACTGGCCAATTATAACCCGGAATTATTTTATCCGGCCGAAAACGAAACGACAGAGGAAACGACAAAAGAAAGAACCGAAAAAACGACGGGAGAAACGATAAAGGAAACAACAACGAAAAAAGCCCCCTGGCAACGCCTGATAGCCGAAGGCGACCGGAGCCGGTTGAACGCCTCGCTCGACACGACGGCCCGTTACATCGCCTTTTGGCTGGCCGTACATTATTACGAATGCGAATGGCTCAAGAAAAAGGACATGCTGGCCGACGGCCAACGGGGACACAATTACAAAACCATCCTCGACCACTTTTACCGCCGCCTGGCGATGGTAACCCCTTGCATGGTAATGACCTTCTATATGCTTCCGAAAAATTTCCTGGCTTACGACGGCAACGAAAAGAAAAGCTTCCATCTGTTCAATTATATCGACCTCCTGATTGTGGAAGAGGCCGGCCAGGTGACGCCCGAAATTGCAGCACCGGCTTTCTCGCTGGCCCAACGCGCACTGGTGGTAGGCGACGAAAGCCAGATACCGCCGGTATGGGGCCTGGCCGGAGCGGTAGACGCGGCCCTGGCCCTGCAATACGGGGTGATTGAAAAGAAAGAGGATTTTTCGTTGCTGGCCGAAAGCGGATTGAATTGTTCGGCTTCAAACAGCATGAAGGTGGCGAAAAACGCTTGCAAATACAACAAAGGGCCGTTCCGGGGTTTATTCCTGAGCGAGCACCGACGGTGTTACGACGAAATCATCGGATTCTGCAACCAGTTAATTTACAAAGAGCAATTGCAACCCAAACGGGGCAGCGGCCAAGAAGACAAAACCTATCCGTTGCCCGCCCTTCCCCAGATGGGCTATAAAAATATTCCCGCCGAGCACGCCACCCAAGCCGGTGTCAGCCGCTACAACAAGACCGAGGCGCGGGCCATCCTCGCCTGGCTGAAAGCGCGGTATCCGGCTATCCGCCAAGCCTATCAGGACAGCGACAGCCGCATCAAGCCCGACGAGATCCTGGCCGTTATCACTCCTTTCAAGGCGCAAGCGCAACTCATCCGGTCGTATATCGCCAAGGAAATGCCGCGTCAGGCAGCTTTCATCACGGTAGGCACCGTACATACCTTTCAGGGAGCGGAGCGGAAAATCATTCTTTTCTCGACCGTGTACGGGGCGAAAGACGGCGGCTATTTTATCGAACGCAATCCGAATCTGGTTAATGTAGCCGTTTCACGCGCCCAAGACAGTTTTCTGATCTTCGGCGCCCGCGATTGTCTGCACGGCGAAGTAGGGCGGCTGCTGAAAAGCCACACCCCGACAGCGCTTACTTTTTAAGGGCGTAGATGCGGTTGATAATATCTACCACTTTCATCCCTTCCAACACATTGGTGGTAATCATTTCCCCCGGGGTGCCCGTGAGGACGTCCACCACGTTGCGAATAACGAAATTATGATTCTGGGCCGATCCTTTATACGGCCCGTAATCGTTGCCGGGGTTGGTAGGGGGCAGTAGGGGCATCTCGTAATCTTTCACATGGCAGTATTCAACCTCGTTCATATACTGGCCTCCGATTTTTACGCTTCCGTTCGCAGCCACAACCGTGAGGCTGCTTTCCATGTTCCGGTTCCATACGGAGGTGGAATAATTCAAACACCCCATTCCGCCGTTCACAAAGTCGAACTGCACGAAACCGGAATCTTCGAAAGCCGTCAGGCCGGCATGGTTGAAATCGGCGAAACGGGCCTCGATGCGGCAAATATCCCCGAAAAGCCAGTACATAATATCGATGAAATGGGAGAATTGGGTGAATAGGGTGCCACCGTCGAGCGCGGCGTCGCCATGCCATCCGCCCGGTTTGTAATAGCGGTCGTCGCGGTTCCAATAGCAATTGAGCTGCACCATATGAATGCGGCCCAAACGGCCCGATTCCACCATTTCCTTCATCCAGACGGAAGGGGGCGAATAGCGGTTCTGCATCACGCAAAATACCTGCTTGCGGTAGCGCAGGGAGGTATAAATAACCTTTTCGGCATCCGCCAGCGTGAGAGCCATCGGCTTTTCTATTACCGTATGATGTCCCGTTTCCAGGATTTTCAAAGCCATCGGAGCGTGTAGGCCATTCGGGGTACAGATCGAGATCACATCGACGGAAAGGTCGGCGGCCAATAAAGCGTCGAGACTGGTGTAGAAAGGCACCGGATAGGCTTCGATGCCCAATTCTTCGCGGGGGCGAATATCGCATAAGGCGACTAGCTCGGCCCCGGCATCGCGCGAAATCATTTCGGCATGTCGTTTGCCGATATGGCCGCAACCGACCACGGCAAAACGTATTTTATTTTTCTCCATTGCTTTTTGTTATATAGGATTGTTCTTTGCTTTTGCAGAAATCCGAAAAACAGGCGCCATCGCCCACGTAACGCCCTTTAACCCGCTGCGGCCACCGCTTCTTTTACCTTATCGATGATATAAGCCTGCTCTTCTTCGCCCAATTCGGTATGCATAGGCAACGACAAAACGGTGCGGCTTAACCGCTCGGCCGTCTCGGCCGGCTGCGGCATCCGGGCAATTCCCCGAAGCGCCTCTTGCCGATGCAAAGGCAACGGATAATATATCATGGAAGGTACGCCTTCCGCTTGCAGCCTTTGCTGCACGGCATCCCGCTTGCCCTCTTCCAATTGCAGTGTATATTGATGATATACATGCGTGGAAAAAGCCGATACCTGCGGCAGGCAAACGCCCGGCAGCCCGGCCAATCCTTCGTCGTACCGTCGGGCGGCCGCTACACGGGCCTGGGTGAAAGCGTCGAGATGGCGCAATTTCACATCCAGCACGGCGGCTTGCAAGGTATCCAGCCGCGAATTGCAACCCACCACCTGATGGTGATATTTCGTAAGCTGGCCGTGGTTGGCAATCATTTTCAGCCGCCCCGCCAAGACATCGGAGGTGGTGAACAAGGCCCCCCCGTCGCCGTAACAAGCCAGCGGTTTGGAAGGGAAAAAGGAGGTGGTGCCGATATGCCCCATCGTACCGGCTTGTTTCCGCGTTCCGTCGGAGAAGGTATAGCGGCTTCCGAGCGATTGGGCGTTATCTTCTATCAGATAGAGGCCGTGTTTCTGCGCAAGGGAAAGCAGCCTTTCCATCGCACAACATTGTCCGAACATATGAACGGCGATGATCGCCTTCGTGCGGGGGCCGATCGCCGCCTCTACGCGAGCCGGATCGAGATTGAACGTCAGCGGATCTACATCCACCCACACCGGTACCAAACCCAACAAGGCCACCACTTCGGCAGCTGCCACATAGGTAAAGGCCGGAACGATCACTTCGTCGCCCGGCCGGAGATCGAGGGCCATCAACGCGATTTGCAAGGCATCGGTACCGTTGCCACAGGGAATGACATGGGGAATGCGGAGATATTCGGCCAGGTGACGGCTAAAGGCCGCTACCTGAGGGCCGTTGATAAACGCGCAACCGGCCAGCACTTCCTGCATGGCCGGATCGATTTCGTGCTGCAAACGGCGGTATTGCCCTTGCAAATCGACCATTTGAATTTGTTTTTCCCTCATCATTTCTTATTGGTTAGAAGCCGGTTCGTACGCCCCGGCCTTCACGCCACCCCAGGTTTATTTCACTTCGCTGCCCGGCTTTACCTCTTTTTCGGGCATTATCACCGCCAGCTTGCCGTCGAAATTCTCCGCAGAAAGAATCATGCCTTCCGATACGATCCCTTTTAATTTCCGGGGCGCCAGGTTCGCGATAAAGCAAACCTGCTTGCCGACCAGCTCTTCCGGACGGTAATGCTGCGCGATGCCCGATACGATGGTGCGTTTTTCCAACCCGTCGTTGATGCGGAACTGCAACAGTTTGTCGGCCTTCGGCACCTTGGTACATTCCTCGATGGTGCCCACGCGAATATCCAGTTTCGTAAAATCTTCGAAAGCAATATTCTCGCGCACCGGCTTGGCCCGGTAGGCCGCTTCTTCGTTGGCTTTTTTCGTATCCAGCAGCTTCTGCACCTGGGCTTCGATCACCGCGTCGTCGATCTTTTCGAACAACAATTCCGCTTGGCCCAATACATGGCCCGCTTCCAACAAATCGGTGGCGCCCAACCGGTTCCATCCCAGCGGCTCTACATTCAGCATCCGGTTCAGCTTTTCCATACTGAAAGGCAGGAAAGGTTCGAAGGCTATCGCCAGGTTGGCGGTAATCTGAAGCGCGATATTCAGGATGGTGGCTACGCGCGGCATATCGGTCTTAGCCAGTTTCCACGGTTCCGTATCGGCCAGGTATTTATTTCCGATACGTGCCAGGTTCATGGCTTCTTTCTGGGCGTCGCGGAAATGATAGGTATCGAGCAAACGTTCCACATCCGCCTTTACATCGGCAAAATCTTGCAAGGTCTGGCGGTCGTAATCGGTCAGTTCGCCGGCAGCCGGCACTTTTGCGTCGAAATATTTCCCGGTCAGCACGAGGGCGCGGTTGACGAAATTACCCAGGATCGCCACCAGTTCGTTATTATTGCGGGCCTGGAAATCTTTCCAGGTGAAATCGTTGTCTTTCGTTTCCGGCGCGTTCGCTGTCAGCACATACCGCAGTACGTCTTGTTTGCCGGGCAGATCTATCAGGTATTCGTTCAACCACACAGCCCAGTTGCGCGAGGTGGAAATTTTATCGCCCTCCAGGTTCAGAAATTCATTGGCGGGCACGTTCTCGGGCAGGTTGTACGAACCTTCGGCTTTCAGCATCGAGGGGAAAACGATGCAATGAAATACGATGTTGTCTTTCCCGATGAAATGAACCATTTTGGTTTCGGGATCCTTCCACCAGGTTTCCCAGCTCTCCGGCAAAAGCTCTTTCGTATTCGAAATATAGCCGATCGGGGCGTCGAACCATACATACAGTACCTTTCCTTCCGCTCCTTCTACCGGAACGGGAATACCCCAATCCAGATCGCGGCTCACCGCGCGGGGTTGAAGGCCCATGTCCAGCCAGCTTTTGCACTGTCCGTATACATTGGGTTTCCATTCTTTATGGTTTTCCAAAATCCACTGCCGCAGGAAAGGTTCCCATTTATCGAGAGGCAGATACCAGTGTTTGGTTTCTTTCATCACGGGGGCGCTTCCGCTGATGGCCGATTTGGGATTCAACAGGTCGGTCGGGCTGAGCGACGTGCCGCAGGCTTCGCATTGGTCGCCGTACGCTTTTTCATTGCCGCAGTGGGGGCAAGTACCGGTAATATAGCGGTCGGCCAGGAATTGCCGGGCTTCTTCATCGTAGTATTGCTCGCTGGTTTTCTCGATGAATTCGCCTTTTTCGTACAGTTTACGGAAAAAATCGGAGGCCATTTGGTGATGGGTGGCCGAGGTGGTACGGGAATAAATATCGAACGAAATGCCGAAATCTTCAAACGATTGTTTGATGATGCCGTGGTAGCGATCCACTATATCCTGGGGAGTGACGCCTTCTTTTTTGGCTCTGAGCGTAATGGGCACGCCGTGTTCGTCGGAACCGCCGATCATCAGCACTTCCTCTCCTTTAAGGCGGAGATAGCGTGCATAAATATCGGCCGGAACGTATACGCCTGCCAGGTGGCCGATATGTACCGGCCCGTTTGCATACGGCAATGCCGTGGTGATTAATGTCCTTTTAAATTGTTTTTCCATACCTGCTCTATTTTTTAGAGCACAAAGGTACGGAAATATTCGATTGCTCAAAGCTGTAAGCGGCAAGTTCTTACCTTCCTTTTCGCCGCCGGCGCCTGTTTGGCGGCACAGCGCTCAGCTATTGCGGTATTCCTGGGGGCTTTGCCCGGTATAACGTTTGAAATATTTTCCGAAAAACGACATATTGGTGAAATTCAGCGAATAGGCAATATCGCGGATGGAAAGATCGGTGGATTTCAGTTGAGCTTTGGCATCGATCACCACCATTTCCGAAATAATTTCGATACAGGTTTTCCCGGTTACCTGCTTGATGGTGGTACAGAGGTAAGAAGGAGTGATTCCCAGTAATTTAGCATAAAAAGACACCTGCCGTTCTTGCATATAATATTGCATCACAAGCTGCCCGAAATCTTTACTGAGCTGTTCGCTTTTGGACAGCGTGGGGGCCGAGGTCACTTTCGTACGGTAAAGCATCCCTAAGCCGAGCAGTATGCCGGAAAACAGATGGGTGGAAAGTTCCCGGTTGGGACGCTCTTCGCAAAATTCGTAGGTTTTGAGCAGCAAGGAGAAATAATCTTCCATTAAGCGGGCGCCTTTTTCCTGGAGGGGAATCACCGGATTTTCCCGGACGGCAAACAAGACGTCTTTCATGGATCGGATGGCAATGGCATGTTGAATAAAATCGGACGAGAAACCTAGAAAATAGAGGCGAATATCGCCTTCGATGCGATGGATCTGCATAATACTGCCAGGCAGAATCGTGATAAAGTCGAAAGGCTTTACCCGATGCCGTATCAGATTGACGGAAGCTTCCACCTCTCCCCCCAAACACAACACGAAAATCTGCGCCTTCAACCGGCAGGGATAATCGGTGTATAGGCCCAGGATTTCTTTGGTGATGTCGGTTCCGATCACCCAGTCCACGGGTAGATCGATTTTCGGAATGTCATTGTCCATTTTCGGAGGCATTTATCGGTGTCACAAAGATAGTGCAAGCCGAGCGCAGAAGCAAAC
>DBFJSK010000607.1:0-8406 GCA_048403675.1 Tannerellaceae bacterium
CGTTAATAAGAACCACAAACAAAAGAAATAATTACAAGCATAATCAATGGAATGTGAAATAGTTATTTTACTATTGGGGTTTTTAGCCGTTTTTCTTCCTTTGTATTGAATTTCCGTAAGATAAAAAGCAAAAATAAGAAGGTAGTATCCCTGCCAAGCGGATACTACCTTTTAAAACAACTATACCTTATTTACTATTTAAAGAAGCTCCGGCACGGCTTCTTCTTTGGCGACGCTTATCTTTTATTCCGAAATTTCAAGCATCGTAGAGGCCGTATTACCGGCAGTTACCGTAACGCTCTGAGGCGAGCAAACGCCTTTCAACAGAGAAGTGTGAAGGCCTGTCCAGATACCGGTTACATTCGAACAAAAGAGACGGTAAGTGCCTGGTTCCAAATCCGTGATATGAAACGTCGTACCATCAGCAAAGGTACCATCGAATAGACGGGTAAGATGGGTACCGCTATTTTCCAGCCGGATACGTACAGTAAAAATGGTATGGCCGGCACTGTCAAGAAAGAGGTCTAAACTACCTGTTGTTTGTTGAGCGGCTGTTTTTTCAGCACTTTCTTGCTCGGTATCGGCTTTATTGACGCAAAAACCGATGTGGATACAGGCACATAGGCCTAGTAAAAATACTATTTTCCGGATAATCATATGCTTTTAATTAAAAGGTTTAAATACAGAATTTGGTTTAATAGACATGTGTAGGATAATGTGAGAGTTAGCCAGTGCGCAGATCATCCCGGCAGCGGGATGAAACGACGGCTTGATTAGAGAGTAGCTGTTACCACAACATATTCTCCGGCTGCTATTGTAAAACTTCTCGGGGAAAAAGTACAAGGCACATGTAAATTTTTTCCGTTTGTCCTTACATCGCCGCTCGAAGTGCCTGTCGTATAGGTGCCAGGATCCACTTCAAGTATAATTTCTGCGCCTTCTATGACTTGACTATAGTGGGAAGTCCTTCCTGAAATCGATAAGGTAAAGCGAACCACGGAATCATATTCGGTAGTTGCCGTAACCAAAACCGTACCTTTTGCCGTGTTTTCACCGGGCACCTTGATAATTTCGCTTGTGCCGCAATGGGAATGCGTTTTTTCCTGCGCAGTCAGCGGAAAACTCAAAAAGAAAAAAACGCCTAAGAGAAGAGCTGGAAATAATAAGTTGGTTGTCTTCATGTTGTGTGTGAATTTAAGGATGATGATAATAAGATAGTTGGATAGGCGTGCCGGACGCCCTCAAATATAAGAAAATAGATCGGTCGAGGGAAATAGAAACAGTATAAAAAAGAGAGTTCGCCTTGTTTTTTTCGCCTATTCTTTCTATTCTTTCTCTTCTTCCCCCTTTCCGCTCCCCCCTCCCCTTTTCGTTATCCCTCGCCCCCGCAGACGTTTACAGGACGATGAAATAGAAGCAGGCCCTCTTTCCACATTTTCGGAAAAGCTTTAGTAAGCTTAAGAGATTAATCACTAACTTTGCCAACTGGAAAATATTAAATTCAAAACAACATTGGCACGAAACAAAAAACAGTTACCTCTGCTTGAAAAGGTAACCATTACAGATGTAGCCGCCGAAGGCAAGGCGATTGCAAAGGTCGACGATCTGGTCGTTTTCATTCCTTTTGTAGCCCCCGGCGATGTGGTCGATATCCAGTTGACACGCAAGAAAAACAGTTATGCGGAAGGGAAAGCGGTGCGCTTCCATGCGTACGCCGAGCAACGGGCGCAACCTTTTTGCGAACATTTCGGTGTATGCGGCGGCTGTAAATGGCAACATCTGCCCTATGAAGAACAATTGAAATACAAGCATAAACAGGTTATCGACAACCTGACGCGCATCGGAAAAGTGGAAATGGAAGAAGTACTACCCATCCTTGGTTCCGAGCGAACGAAGTGTTACCGGAATAAATTGGAATATACCTTTTCCAATAAAAAATGGTTGACGGAAGAAGAGATTAAATCGGGCGCCGATTTCCAGCAAATGGACGGTGTGGGGTTTCATATTCCGGGCATGTTCGACAAAGTGCTCGATATCCGCAAATGTTGGTTGCAGGATGATATATCCAACCGGTTGCGGTTATGTATAAAGGAATATTGCCTTTCGCACGAAGGGTATCCGTTTTTCGATTTGCGCACACAGGAAGGGTTTATCCGTACCTTGATGGTGCGTACGGCTTCCACCGGCGATTTGATGGTGGTCGTCGTGTTCTTCTACGAAGACAAAGACCGACGCGAAGCCCTGCTCGCGCATGTGGCGGAGCAATTTCCGGAAATCACCTCCCTTATGTATGTGATTAACGGAAAATGCAACGACACGATTACCGACCAGGACGTGTTGGTCTTCAAAGGAAACGACCATATTATCGAAGAAATGGAGGGATTGCGTTTTAAGGTAGGCCCCAAATCATTTTACCAGACCAATAGCGAACAGGCTTACAATTTATACAAGGTAGCCCGGTCGTTTGCCGCCCTCACCGGAAAGGAAAAGGTATACGATTTGTATACCGGTACGGGCACGATTGCCAATTTCGTTTCCCGTCAGGCAGAGAAGGTAATCGGTATCGAGTATGTACCCGAGGCGATTGAGGATGCCAAAGTAAACGCAGCCTTGAACGGTATCGAAAATACGCTGTTCTATGCCGGCGATATGAAGGATATACTGACTGCGGATTTCATCAACCAACACGGCCGTCCGGATGTTATTATAACAGATCCCCCCCGCGCCGGGATGCACGACGACGTGATCCGTACGATTCTGTTCGCCCAGCCCCAGCGCATCGTCTATGTGAGTTGCAATCCGGCCACGCAGGCGCGCGATTTGCAATTGCTTAGCGTGAATTATGCGGTGAAGAAAGTCCAGCCGGTGGATATGTTTCCGCATACGCACCATGTAGAAAATGTCGTACTTTTAGCCTTAAAATAATGACGTCGAAATTCCTCTTCTTTCTTTTTTGCGTTCTGTTTCTTTGTCATTGCCACTCCCCGGGGGGGGCGAAAGAAGAGGAAGTACAGGATACGGTCGATCTGCCCCAGTTGGAAGCCGAGGGAGAAATTACGGCGGTTACGCTGTACGGCTCGACATCCTATTTCCAATATAAGATGCAACCGATGGGGTACGAATACGACCTGGTCAAAGATTTCGCGCAATCGTTGGGATTGAAGCTACATATCAAAGTGGCTAAAAACAATGCGGAGATGATCGATATGTTGGAGGCCGGCCAGGCGGATATAGTGGCTTATCCGGTGATTTATACGAATCAGCTCCGCCAGCACGTGATCTATTGCGGACAGGAAAATATCTCCAGCCAGGTTCTGGTACAGCGGGCAAACAAAGGCGATACGTTGCTTACCGACGTGACGCAACTGATCGATAAAGAAGTCGTCGTAAAGCCCGGCAGCAAGTATGCCGAAAGGTTGAAAAACCTGGATGTGGAGTTGGGAGGCGGTATCCGTATTTTGCCGCCGGAAAACGATTCGATTACTTCAGAGGATCTGATCGAAATGGTTTCCTTGGGAAAAATCCCGTATACAGTGAGTGATGAGAAGATGGCCCGGCTGAATAAAACTTATTTCTGGAATATCAATACCGATTTGAAAGTGAGCTTCCTGCAACGCTCCTCCTGGGTGGTGCGCAAAAGCAGTCCGTTACTGGCGAAAGCCATCCAGGATTGGGCGTCCGACAACAAAGGGAAACATACCTATAAAGCGGCTATCAAACGGTATTTCGAATTGAGCAAGCAACCGCTCACAGCCGATCTGCCGGAAGTGAAAAACGGACATATCTCTCCGTACGATCTCCTGTTTAAAAAACATGCGGGGCAGATCGGATGGGATTGGCAGTTGTTGGCTTCCATTTCCTATCAGGAATCCCATTTTAACCCATCGGTCGTATCCTGGGCCGGTGCGGAAGGATTAATGGGAATCATGCCGAATACGGCCAAGGCGCTCGGAGTAACTCCGCACGAATTGAAAGATCCCGACACCGGTATCCGCACCGGCGTGGATTGCTTGCGCCGTTTCCGGCAAGGATTCTCGAAAATCACCGATCCGGTCGAAAAAATCAAATTTACACTAGCTTCCTATAACGCCGGCATCGGCCACGTATACGACGCCCAACGACTGGCCGAGAAATATGGAAAGAACCCGTTGGTATGGGATAACAACGTGGCGGAATTTATTCGCCTGAAAAGCGATCCGGAATATTATAACGATCCGGTTTGCAAGCACGGGTATCTGCGCGGTTCGGAAACATATAATTATGTAGATGAGGTAATGCAGCGGTATAAATACTATAAATCGAAAACAGGCGCGCATTCCTGAGCAGCCAGTGCCGCACTTACTTTCGGAAGCGGCTAGCCACTAACAACTCACAGTTTGCCATTAGCGGTTAGCCCCCGATATTCTCCTGAATCATCTCTTTTATCCAACTCACCACCCGGGGATGGCTAAGCGGCAAATCCCCCAACGCTTCTTTCAATTCGGCTGTGCTTATCGTGAAAGAAATCTCGCCCTTTTGATACATAAAACAGAGGGTTACGTCCGGCGTCCCGGCAATCAACAGGGCGATCGTGCCGGATAAATCGCCCCAGGGCGGACAGTCGATATGAGAAGCTACGAACTCGGCCGTCACCTCCGTCCCCCTTCCCGGTTCCGAACGCAAGGTAACACGGCCCCCGGTCTGTTCCGCATTCTGAATCAGGAAAGGAAGTCCCAGACCTACTTTCCGTGTCGTACGCGTGGTATAAAACGGATCGACCACGCGAGCCATCGTTTCCCGATCCATGCCCGAACCGTTGTCGGCGATCCGGATCGTAATCCGATCGGCGGTCTGCCGTATTTCCACACGAATTTCGGTAGCGCCTGCGCGTATGCTGTTGGCACTAATATCGGTAATATGGAAACTGAGATTGTTCATGCTGTTCAATACTTATCTTATCCTACTGTAGAAGAGGTAAAGGCAACTAGAGAGTATCTGGTGAAGGGGCCGGTAGCAACGCATATCCTTCCACTGCCCGGAAAGCCTTGCCAAGGCTATCGAACGTAAGCGCATCCGCCTGCAAAACGGAAGGATGCGTACCCATCTGAAACGGATAATGGGCATCAGAAGCCGTATAACAAGTATAACGCCGAAGGTATGCATGCCGGCGGGCGAAAGCCGCATACCGCTCCGCATCGGCATATTCGATACCATCCAGAGGCAAGGCCGGATCGATAAATCCCAATTGCCCGATCAGGCTGAAAGCGGGCCGCTCCACATGAGCCGCTACGAACAAACACCCCAGCGCCCGGGCTTTGGCAGCAATCCGGTCGACCCCTTCGTCGAGAGCGGACAAGAGCAAATAAGGCGCTTCCCCGAGGATTTCATCCGAGCGGTTCACCCATACCTGGTCGCCGAAACGAACCGGATCGTTTGGAATGGCCGGAAGATGGGCATCCAAATAGGCTTGAAAAAGCGTCCGGCTTTCGTCGTTTTCAAAAAACACCAGACAATGCGCTTCTTCCCGCGTGGTCACTTCCACGCCGGCAAAAACCTTCAGCCCCTCCTCTTTTCCCAACGCCTGGATTTCGGGACATTGCAACGTAGAATTATGATCGGTAACGGCAATAGCGTCCAACCCGCGTTCCAAGGCCGTCTGTACAATCACCGACGGACTCATTTCGAGGCTTCCGCACGGCGAAAGGCAGGTATGGATATGCAAATCAACCCGGAAATTCATACGTTATGCACCCAAGGATAGATCCGGCCGGAAGCTTCGAAAGCGGAAAGCGAAGTGCCTAAAAGTGGAATCCCCTCTTCCCTGCCCTTCTGCAACGTTTCTTCGTCGGGGGTCGCTCCGTTCACGATCAAGACGGCCGACGCCTCTTTTAAAGTAGCCACAGCCACCACATTCTGGTGAGTTTGCATAGTGATCCACAACATACCTTCATCGAGATGTCCCATCACATCACTCAATAAATCGCTCGTATAACCGCCGTCGATGTCACGCTCCAGGTTTTCCTCGCCGCTGAAAACGCGAAGTCCTAACTTAGTTACTAACTCACTGACCTTCATATTTTGCTCCTTTCTTATAACAATCCTTATTCAAACGATCCTTTCCCCACGTCTTTTCCACCAACCGGAACGCATGTTCCTGATCCAGTTTTCCGTGTTTTTCCATATTGCGCTGCATAAAAACACAGTCGCTGAACTGGGCCTCGTGCCGCACAATATCTTCCGCCATGCTTTGACAGTTCGGACTTCCGCAAGCCCCGCAATCGATGCCGGGCAGATAACACATCAAGCGACGCACCTGCTCCATTTTCTTCAACACCTCGTCGATAGGCCCTTGGAAGAGCAACTTCGGATTCGGCTCGGGGGGACGCATGGCGATATGTTGTTTCAGATAGGTAAGCGCACCCAGATTTTCATCGGCATAGATAAGGGGAACCTTGTCCCGGTTCATCGACCGTTTCATAATCCGCTCGGCAGCCAGGAAACGGTTGGCCACGGCCAGCACGCCCCCCGCACAACTTCGGTCGCACGCCCGCAATTCCAGAAAATCGACATTTCTTATCTCCGTGGTCGTCTCCATCCGTTCCAGGAAATCAATCACGTTGTGAATTTCATCAATAGCCAGCGACCGCCCGCTGAAATGCTTAGCCTCCCCGCCGGTCTGGCTCCAACGCATTTCTTTTTTCGTAAGCGCCGGCGGCAGTTCGCATTCCGGACGCACATCTTTCGGCCGATTGCGCAAGATATGATATACCTTATTATATAGGGTATCCATATTTATCACTCCCTTGACGGTGGAAGAATAACTTTCCGCGCTTTTCAGAGCGGCAATTTTAGCCGCGCAGGGAGTGACATAAAAAATACCGATGTCCTCCGGCGCCACGCCTTGTTCTTCCAACACCTTATGGTAGTAAGTAGCCGACGCATTCACCGGTGCTTTAACCAGCAGAATATTGTCTACCAGGGAAGGAAAACGCACCTGTATCAACCGCACGATAGCCGGGCAGAAAGAACTGATAACCGGTTTATCGTCAGCATTTTCCATCTGGCGCACCATCTGTCGGTGAAGGATCTCGGCCGTAAATTCCACTTGATATACATGGGTAAAGCCCAGCTCATAAAGGGCGCTGTAAATCTCTTTCTCGGTGGTATATTTGGAGAACTGGCCGATAAAAACCGTCGGTACCAACACCACCCGGCAAGCATAATCGAAGATACACTGAAAATCGTCTTGCTCGACGTAGATGGCTTCGGTGGGGCATGATTTGAGGCATTCGCCGCAATCGACACACCAATCTTTATGGATATTCGCCTTCCCGTCGCGGATACGTACAGCCCCCGTGGGACACTTCTTCATGCAATGGGTACACCCAATGCAACGGTCGGTATCGATTTTAAGCGCATGATAAAATTTCTCTCTTTCCATTTTCATCCCTTCTATTTGGCAAACCAGGTAATCATCCGTACCGTCGTACCCACGCCTATCTGGCTTTCAATGGTTAGTTCATCTACATTCTTTTTCATATTCGGAAGCCCCATTCCGGCCCCGAATCCCATTTCGCGAACGGCCTCCGAAGCCGTAGAGTACCCTTCCTGCATTGCCTGGGCGATGTCCGCAATGCCGGGGCCTTCGTCTTGCAGTTCGAGCACGATTTTTTCGGCGTCCATCTCCGCCCGCACAGTACCGCGCCAGGCATGCGCCACAATATTTACTTCCGCCTCATACAAAGCCACGACGATGCGTTTGATAATTTTCGGATCCACCGAAAGCTGCTTGAGCACCTTCTTTATCTGGCTCGACGCATAGCCCGCTTTCGAGAAATTACCTCCTTCCAGTTCGAATTTGAATTCCATAGCTCCCCCCTCTTTAATAAATCGGTAAAAGGCCGTGGCAATATAATTCCCCGACAGTATGATACATAGAATGCGGCGTCTCCAGGATCACCATGCGGTTATCGCCAGCCAGTTCTTTCATTTCCGACGTCGCCTTTTTGCCGCGCACGAAAAGCAGGAAACTTACTTCCGCCATTTCGGCCGTACGGATAGTTTGCAGGTTGCACAAACCGGTAATCAACAAAACGCCGTTGCAATCGAGCGTCAGGACATCGCTCATCAGGTCGCTGGCAAACGCACAAGCCGCCTCTTCATCCAGCCGGTCGGCGCCGCAGATGACAGCCGCCTGGGTTAATTCCTGTATTTGCCGAATCTTCATAGGTATATGTATTGACGGTTAACTTCCGTTCTTGCCCAAGAGCAGGAAATCGGATGGCCGAATATAAAGAATAATTATTAATTAAAGCCCTAAAGGTTGCTAATTAATTTCTATCTTTGCCCAACACGAACGAAGATAAGAGGTATGCAGGATGCGGGGCGGCGCTTGTTCGCAAGAAAATCCGGCTTACGTTTTTTCTT
>DBFJSK010000608.1:0-2100 GCA_048403675.1 Tannerellaceae bacterium
TGAATCCTGTCGCGGTCACTTTAGGAATGCCGATATTAAAAAATAATATCGGCATTTTTTATAGGATTTTTCTGCTTCCCATTCTATTTTGGAATTTCCCCCTTTTCACTTTCAGGTACGCTCCCGTTTCCCTATTCCTATTTTCCTCCCCTTATTTGCTTCTCCCCCTTATTAACGCTTCTCTTATTTCTTATTTGACGAAAAATACTATATTTACGGCACTAACTTAATGCAAACACACATGAAAAAGATTTTTTGTTTATTAGTGCTAGCCATTGCTTTGCCTTTGCACGCACAAGAATGGTCGTTGGCCCCTAAAGTCGGCCTGAATTTATCGGATATGTCAGGAGATTATTTTTCCGGAGGCATAAAGGCCGGAGTAAATGCCGGGCTTTCCGTAGAACATAGATTCTCTACCCTTTTTGCCCTTGAACCTGGTGTCTTTTATTCCATGCAAGGACTTAAAGACAAGGAGGACGATATGGTGAGGAAAAACGATTTCATCAATATTCCGATTTTGGCCAAATTTTATATCAAAAATGGCTTCAATGTTTTTGCCGGTCCTCAAGTAGGCGTAAATATTTCAGAAAAGGTGGTCTATACAGGCGAGGGCGGCGCAGAATTCACCATGAAAACAGATGATATAATGCCTGTCGATGTATCCCTTATGGTAGGAATAGGATACCAATTTAAAGCAGGACTCCTCCTTTCCACCAATTATAACATTGGGTTATCAGATAGTGCCGACAACAGCGGCGACACACCCGCCCGCAATAGAGTTTTCCAGTTTAATATCGGATGGAGGTTAAATTTATAGCAAACAGCCCCAACCGCCGGGGTACATAAGCCCCAACCGGTCAGGCCCACTACTTCTTGTCATTTTTTTACTACAAAAACTTGGCAAAAAAATCGGATGCTTATGAAATTCCAATTTCACCGCAGTGCAATTGAAATTACATAAGCATCCGATTCTCATTTTACCGGCATAAAATTCGGATTGCTTGCTGATGCTTTGTAACAGACTAATTAACAATCCTATAGAAAAAGATTACTTTCACCTTGTTCCGGGAGGGGCTTCTTGTCATTTTTTTTAGCTAATCAGCGCCAGCGTCTTCTTCCTTTCCCCGGAGGCTTTCACTTTCCTATACGCCTCATTTCGGTTGCGCTTCCCCCCCAGAGAGTCCTTCCATCTTTGTGCAAAACTCCTTACCAATCCAATTCAACCACCTGCCCGATCACGGGAACCATCAAGTTCAGCGAACCGCTTTCGGCCGCCTTGCGTTCGTTCTCCAACGGCTCATCCCAGCGATGTCTGGCCAGCGCATATTTAGCATGATGCACCGTCACAATTTTGGCCGCTCTCAAGTCTGCGGCCGCTTTCGCCAGATAGCAGGGCAAGGTATGAATATACCGCCAATTTTCATTATACTGTCCGTTCTCCAAAATAGCCAGATCGATGTCCGGATACTGGGCGCCGATAGCTGCAAAATGCGTATCATACCCGCTATCTCCTCCCATATACACCTTTCCGGAAGGAGTTTCGAGCAAGAAAGAAGCCCACAAAGACCGGTTGGATGTCAATCCGCGCCCCGAGAAATGACGCGCCGGCAAACAATGCACCGTAAACCCGGACCCCAGCAAAGCTTCTTCCCCCCAATCCAGTTCGACCAGCTTCTCTTTTTCAAATCCCCAATACTCGAAATGCTCCCCTACCCCCAACGGGCAAATCACCTTGCCCACGCGGGGCTTCAATTGCTTCACCGTCCGATAATCCAGGTGATCCCAATGATCGTGCGTAATCACCAAATAATCGATATCCGGCATATCCTCCGGCCGGTATAAATCCGTACCCGGAAACGGCTTGTTCACAAAAGAAACCGGCGAAGCCGCATAAAAAACCGGATCGACCAAAATCCGCTTGCCCGCCAGTTGGAGCAGATAAGAAGAATGCCCGAACCAAACCAGCACGTCCGCCCCCTTGGGCAGTTTTTTCAAATCACTTTTCACCGCAGGTACCGGCTGGTCCGGATACAAGCCCGCCGGACGTTTGGAAAAAAGCATCTCCCACAGGATTCGAAACCGCCCCTTATCCGAAGTCAT
>DBFJSK010000609.1:0-5068 GCA_048403675.1 Tannerellaceae bacterium
TAATAAATCTTTTTTGTGAAAGAAGACCATTTCTTCACTCTTTGAGGAGTGTTTTTTACTACCCGACGGCTGTCTGTGCCACCCGACGGCAGCCCGCTCCGGCGCTTATTCGCACGCCGCACACCCGCATTTCGAGCCTACCTCTTCGAATTCCAGCGTAGCATGTGCAATGCCTGCTTCGGCCAAACGGCTTTTCAGATCCTGTTTGATACCTTCCATCCGGTCGATTTCGCCGGTTACGATATGCGCCGTAAGCGCCGTTTCCGTCGTGCTGATCGGCCAGATATGCAAATGGTGCACCCCGTCTACACCCGGCGCCTCTTGCATAATCTTTTCGACAGCCGCCAGATTCGTGCCCATCGGCACCCCGTCGAGCGACAACCGCAAGCTATCGCGCAGCAATCCCCAGGTAGAATAAACGATAATCAGCGCAATCAAAATACCGATAATCGGATCGACGATGTACCAACCTGTATACGCGATCAGTACCCCCGACACCACCACGCCTATCGATACCAGCGCATCGGCCGCCATATGCAGATAAGCCCCTTTTACATTCAGGTCTTTTTCCTTATCTTTCATAAAAAGCCAGGCCGTTACTGCGTTAATCACCACGCCGATGCCGGCAACCCAGGCAATTGCGTCGCCATCGACCGGCCGCGGATGAATCAATTTGCCGATACTTTCGCTCAGGATAATCCCCACGGCTACCAAGAGAATCACGGCGTTGAGCAACGAAACCAACACCGTGCTCTTTTTATATCCGTACGTATAGTTCGCATTCGAATGAACTTTGGCCAGCCGGAAAGCCAACATAGCCAATACCAAACTGGCTACATCGCCCAGGTTGTGTCCGGCGTCGGACATCAACCCAAGCGAGTTATACCAAAAACCGGCGGCAAATTCCGCTACGACGAAAGCCGAATTCAGGACAATGCCGATGATAAACGCTTTATTGAGCGACGTTATCCCCTCTCCATGACCCAGATGGTGGTGATGATGATGTACATGTGTATGTTCCATACCTATATAAACGTGAATATACCGGCAAAGTTCACCCTTTTGCGGGGAGAATGCAATACCTAACCTTCGGTATTTTTAAGCGCCGACCGACGTTCAATCGATCGCGATCTCGTCCACAAACAGAAACGCCGCATTTCCTGCGCCCCCGTGCCAAGCCGGCAAGACGCTGCTTTGGATAATCACTTCCACATAGCGGGCTTTTACGGCATCGAACGTAATTTCCTCGGGATACAACCCGTCCTTATCCGTCTGGCTAAGCGCCGGGATGGATTTGGAGGCCACTTCCCGGAACGTTTTCCCGTCATCGGAAACCTTCACCTTAATGCCCGCAGCGCCCATAATCCAGTCGCCTTTCACCACATTCGTGTTGAAGGATACCCGGCTGATTTCCGTGGGTTCTTTCAGGTCGATCACAGCATCCACATCTTTCCCCTGGAAACCGAGCCAGCGGCCCGTTTTGTAATTATCATTTCCACGCAAGCCGTCGGCCAAAGCGGCAGCCCCGTTAAATACATACCCTTTACTCGGCTCTTCTTTCAGGGTAATCGGTTTCATTGTCGCCTTGTTGAAATAAATCTTTTCCGAAAAAATACGGCTGGCACCCGACGGGCGGATCACTACCGCCTTGAAATCGGCATCTGCTTTGATTTCGACCGGCCCTTCATACTTCGTACTGGCCGCCGTCGGTTCGGTTCCGTCGGTCGTATAATAAATGTCGCCCTCGCCTAGCTTCGTCAGGTTGACCGTCAGCGTACCCTTTTCCGTGTCCGGCACCAAGGTGGCATTCACATCGAAAATATGTTTACCGTAATTATATCCCAACTGATCGTACAATTTAGTCATCCGGTACACCCGCGGCAGGAAATTCCGGTAATCTTTTTTCGACGGTTCCGTCCACTGGGTTTCGGCCAGGGCGTCCAGTCGGGGCAGAATCATATACTGGGCTTGCGATAAACTCGGAATATATTCCGTCCACAGGTTAGCCTGGGCGCCGATAATATATTTCTGCTCTTCCGGGCTCAATCCTTCCGGCACCGGTTCGAACGAATACACTTTTTCGAGCGGAATATATCCGCCGATAGCCAACGGATCGCGTTGCGTATCGGTCGACTGGTAATAATCGAAATACACATACGTATTGGGAGCCATAATCACGTTATGATGTTGTTTGGCCGCCTCTTCGCCGCCGGCCATGCCGCGCCAGCTCATTACCGTTGCATTCGGCGCCAGTCCGCCCTCCAGAATCTCGTCCCAACCGATGATATGGCGGCCTTTGCTTTCCACGAATTTCTCCATCCGCGAAATGACATAACTTTGCAGGTATTCTTCTTTCGAATGTTTCTTATCCCCCTTGATCCCTTCGGCCTGAATCCGCGCCTGGCATTTCGGGCATTTTTCCCAACGTACTTTCGGACATTCGTCGCCCCCTACATGGATATATTCCGAGGGGAAAAGATCGATGATTTCTCCCAGCACATCTTCCAGGAATTGCATCGCCTGTTCGTTGCCGGCGCAAATTACGTCGTCGGAGATGCCCCATTGTTGCCATACCTCGTACGGGCCGCCGGTACATCCCAGTTCCGGGTAAGCGGCCAGTGCGGCTTGCTGATGACCGGGCAGATCGATTTCCGGGATAATGGTAATATGCCGCTGAGCCGCATAATCGATCACGTCGCGTATCTCGTCTTGCGTATAGAATCCGCCGTATTCCTGGCCGTCATATTCGCCGGAATTGCGTCCGATAACGGTTTGTTTGCGTTTCGAGCCGATTTCCGTCAGTTTCGGATATTTTTTGATTTCCACGCGCCAGCCCTGGTCGTCGGAGAGATGCCAGTGGAAACGGTTCAGGTTGTGCAACGCCAGGATGTCGATATAGGTTTTCACCGAATCGATCGGCATAAAGTGGCGGCCTACGTCGAGCATCATACCGCGATAGCTGAACCGGGGATAGTCGTTGATCGTAACGGCCGGAAGTTCCACATTCATACCCTTGGCGTCGGCCGGGATCGCTTTCCGGAGCGTTTGTATGCCGTAAAATACGCCGGCTTCCGAAGCGCCGGCAATTTGAATGCCGTCGGCTCCCACCTTCATCCGATACCCTTCCGGATTCGCCAGGCTGTGGTCGATCTGGAGGTTGATGCCTGCCGGCGCTTCACCTGCCGTGGTCTGCAATTCGAAGCCGGTGGATTCCCGGATGTAATCGGCCAGGAAAGCCGCGTTGCGGGCCATCGCTTCGTTTCCTTCCGGATACCCGATCCGGAAGGAGGGTTTCAATACGAAAGCCGGACTGCTTTCCAGCGTCACTTCCTGGGGGAGTGGTACGATACCGTAATCCCCTTTCATGGCCTGGCCTGCGGAACAGGCTGCCATTCCGGTGCACAAGGCTAACATCACTGTGTACTTGCTTAGATTGTTCATGCGTTTGATTTTATAGATAGTAAGTGAATAAATCGATCGGAGGCCGGACGGCTTTCTTCCCCGCAAGCTTATTTCTTCCAGTAATCGCGTACGGTAAGAGAGGAAGCTCCGGCGTGCAGCGTCTTGTCGAAGCTATTGTGCGTAGGCTGCAAAAGATACTTTCCGCGCGTCGGGCCGGTTTGACGGGTAGCCAGCGTACAGGTGATTTTCCGGTGTTCCGGTCGGTATCCCGTGCCGGCGACCGCTCGGAAGGGTTTTCCCTGTTTGGGCGTGCGGGTGCATCCTCCGGCGGTGAGCGCCGTAAGAACCAAAACCGAACAAGTGGCGAGAATGATTTTTTTCATGGTATCGAGTGTGTTTTTATAGGTTCAAAGTTTGTATTTAAAATGTGATTTTCCGGTCTATCCGGTAAAAATCCTTGATCTTTCGGACGGTAGAAGCTGCCGTATAGGCATCGTGGCCATAAATCACCGTTTGTCCTTCGCGGGCGGCTTCGTCGAGTAGCCGCACTTTTTCGGTATAGGAAACGAGCGGCTCAGTATCGTAGGCGGAAATCCAACCGGGCGACAGGCTGGCGGCAAGCGGAATCACATCGCCTGCAAAAACGACGGTTTGCTTCTTGTCGTACAGATAAACGACGATTTGGCCTTCGGTATGGCCCCCGAAAAGCCGGAGTTCTACCTGCTGGCCAAAGCGGCAATCTTCCTCGATTTTTTGCAATTGGCCGCCTTCGGCCACCGCTTGCATGCTTTCCGGAAAATAAGAGTCTCTTTCCAGAGGATGGGGCTGGAGCAAATGGTCCCATTGCGGGCGGCTTACCCAGTAAGTAGCCTTCGGAAAGAGAGGCGAGAAGCGGTTGTCCGGCCCTGTAGGGCGGGTACAATCTCCGCAATGATCGAAATGAAGATGAGTCAGCACCACATCGGTGATGTCTTCCGGCGCTGTTCCCAGCCGGCGTAATTCCGCCGCGAGATCCGCTAACTGGAAAAAGCGATAATAAGCCAGCGCTTCTATCTGCCGCCGCCCGGCGCCCGTATCGATCAGGATATGCCGTCCGTCGTCCGTCAGAACCAGCGCGCTGCGCATAGCCAGGATGCATCCGTTATTTTCATCGGCGGGATACCGTCGGCTCCAAGCCGTTTTGGGAATAGCTCCGAACATGGCGCCCCCGTCGGCATAGAAATAGCCCGTCTCAAAAAGCTGAATCCTCATGGTCGTAATTTTCAGTCATCTCTTTTGCTCTCTTTGCAAAGAAAGCAATATTTTTTATATCCGGGATGAGAGCGCCTTTATTTTTATATTATTAAGAAGATTTCGTGTGGCCGGCATCTCTTTCGTTTCTTTTGCCAGGCGCTTTGGTTCGCTTAGGCATCTGTTTGCATTTGAATCGAAGCCTGATTTTCATTCGACATATGTCAAATGAAAGTTTGATAATCGTGCTTTATGCAATCGACAATTGTGTTCTTATTCGTTTGATAGATGTCGAAAGAAGAAAACAGCCTTATGCGCAGAGAAAACGCACTAAATGGAATATGTATTGATAAAGAGCTGCAGTAGCTCCTTCATATAATTATCATCCCATCCAGCGGCCATTCTTTTCCTATTAAGAGGTAGCTTTCTGTCATTG
>DBFJSK010000610.1:0-2848 GCA_048403675.1 Tannerellaceae bacterium
TCTTCTTATTTCTCTAAACATAATTCCTTATTTTATAGGGGGTAAAATTAAAGGAAAATAAGCTACATTTGCGTAATAATTCATACATAAGCTAAAAAACACACGCAAATGAAAACAAAACTTTCCCTTCTCCTCCTTTTTTTATCGGGATGCTTCGGGATGAAGGCGCAAATCGATTTCGATACTTATTTCGAACACAAAAGTTTACGTATCGACTTCGCGTTGAGCGGAAACGCCGACTCCCAACAGGCGGCCATCCAGCAATTGCGGGAAGAACCGGTTTGGGGAGGCCCGGTAAAAAATCTGATCGATCCGTTCGGATACGGAGGCTACTATGTGAATGTATACGATAAAGAAAGCCGCAAATTGCTTTACAGCCGCGGATTTAATACCTTATTCGAAGAATGGCGATCAACCGACCAGGCTCATAGCCAAACGCAAGCGTGGACAAACAGCGCTTCGGTTCCTTTTCCTAAAAAACCGGTATGGGTGGAAATTACAGCCCGCGATAAAGCCGATATGCAATTCCACCCCCTGCTTACTACCGCAGTCGATCCGGCCAGTATCTTCATCGACCGGGGGCCTTTGAAAGCAAACAAGGTAACGGCCATCCAGCAAAAAGGCAGTTCAGCCGACAAAGTGGATCTGGTGTTCCTGGCCGAGGGGTATACAGCTGCCGAGCAAGACAAATTCGAAGCGGATGCGCGCCGCTTTACCGAATTGTTGTTTCAGACGCCGCCTTACGATACCGAGCGCGAAGCCTTCAACGTCTGGGCGGTGAATCTGGTGTCGGAAGAATCGGGTACCGACGTTTCGGGAAAGGGCGTTTACAAAAACACGGCGTTGAACTCCGGCTATTATACGTTCGGAGTAGACCGATACCTGACCACGCCGGATATGAAATCGATTCGCGATGCGGTTTGGAACGTACCGACCGATGCCATTTTCATCTTGGTCAACGCTTCGACCTACGGCGGCGGGGGCATGTATAATTTCTATGCGATGGGCACGGCCGACAACGAACGGACACAGCATGTTTTCGTACACGAGTTCGGACATAGTTTCGCCGGATTGGCCGACGAGTATTTTACTTCCGAAGTGGCTTACGTAGACTTTTACAACCTGAAATACGAACCGTGGGAACCGAACATCACCACCTTGATCGATTTTGATAAGAAATGGAAAGATCTGTTGCCGGAGGGCACGCCCGTTCCCACCCCGCTCGACGAGGCTCATAAAGATAAACCGGGCGTATTCGAGGGGGGCGGCTATATCGCAAAGGGCATTTACCGTCCGATGGATCATTGCATGATGCGCGATTACGCACCGTTCTGCCCGGCATGTAGCCGCGCCATCCGGCAAATGGTACACTATCTGACAGATCAACCTCAATAAGTCTCGCGCCGGTTTTTCACTTGGCAGCTCCCGTTTCCGGCACTTTTTTGACGAAACCCGGGGAACCTTTGAAAAATAAAGCGCAAAAGCGACACAGCTTGTTTCATTCTTTACAAAATACAAAAGGCGGCGTTCAGTCGCCTTTTTTTTCCAGCCGCCGGCTGTAGAGGCTGTCGATGATTCCGTCGGACAACCCGATGGTGGGCACCCAGATTACGTTTGCTCCGCTGCAACGCGCTACCTCCAGGAAGATCTCGGCGGCCGGTACGATGACTTCCGCCCGGTCGGGCTTCAGGTTGAATTGTTTCTCGCGTTCTTTGGCATCGTATTTTTTCAGGGAATCCGCCAATTGCTGCAAGGAAGCTACCGGAAGGAGCGAAGCGTTCTCGTCCTTTTCTTCCGTCAGCCGGAACAATTTGTTGATATTGCCGCCCGAACCGATCATTATCAAGTCCGGATATTCGGTCGCCATTCCTTTGAGGTCGCGGCAAAGAGCCTCGCCATCCTGTAAACGGACATTCTTTTTCAGCATGCGCACGGTACCGACATTATACGATTTCGAACTTTTCAACTCCCCGCCGCTAATCAAGCTCACTTCCGTACTTCCCCCGCCTACATCCACATAGATGTAATTCTGCTCATGGCTAAGTATATTCTCGATATGATTGTCGTACACGATCCGGGCTTCCTCGTTGCCACTGATGATTTCGATCCGGATGCCCGTTTTTTTCTCCACTTTCCGAACCACCGCATCGCCGTTCCGGGCGTCGCGCATCGCCGAGGTAGCGCATGCCCGGAAGTCGGCCACTTCGTAAATCTTCATCAATTCGCGAAAAGCTTTAATCAGGCGCACCAAATTCTTTACCTTCTCCGGCGAGATTTCGCCGCGGGTAAACGCGTCTTCTCCCAGCCTGAGCGGCACACGAAGTAATAATACTTTGGTAAATAATTCAGCGGCCGCATCGTCGTTTACCTGTTTGATTAACAAACGCACCGCATTCGAACCGATGTCGATGGCTGCATAATTCACTTTTTTCATCTTTTTCATTTCTAATCTGGTCGTAAGAGGTGGAAAAAGCCAGCCGCAAACGGTCTGGCAAGCGGAAAGAAACGCGGAAAGCAGACGACGCCGGAACCACCTTATTTCCGGGCCGTCTCGATCTCTTCGCGGTATCCGGCATACAAGGCTTCCTGCGAGCGGAAGGGGGCGGCAGCCGTTCCCGTTCCCGTTCCCGTCCCCGGCCACGGACGGTTTTCTCCCGAGCCGTCCACGATATGCCCTTGCATCGAATCGCGCAAACCGTATGCAATCACACGTTTTAAATCCCGCTGGATATCGGGATCGTATACAGGCGCCATGACTTCGATACGGTTGTCGAAATTGCGTGTCATCCAGTCGGCCGACCCCAGGTAATAACGTTCGTGTGAACCGGCGCCGAAGATAAGGATACGT
>DBFJSK010000611.1:0-10209 GCA_048403675.1 Tannerellaceae bacterium
CGCTTGTCGCCGAGGGCTTTCAGCAGGGCTTCTCCCAGGGCCAGGGCGGTGTCTTCAATGGTGTGGTGTTCGTCTACTTGCAGGTCGCCGCGGGTATGAATGGTCAGGTCGATACCGGAATGTTTGCCGATCTGGTCGAGCATGTGGTCGAAAAAACCCAGGCCGGTGGCGATGTCGGTTTTTCCTGTGCCGTCGAGGTTGAGAGTGACGTAAATATCGGTTTCGCGCGTGGTGCGTTGTACGGTGGCCGTGCGTTCGCCGGCGAAAAGGTACTCGGTAATCCGATCCCAGTCGGGGGTAATCAGCACAGGGCTGAGCGGCACCGGGTAAGCGGCAAGTTCGGCCTCCGCTCCTTCGGCATCGCGCAGCCAGATACCCCCGGCGCCCAGATTCCGGGCCAGCTCCATATCGGTAGGCCGGTCGCCGATCACGTAGCTGGCGGCCAGGTCGTACGAGCCGTCGAGGTAGCGGGTAAGCATGCCTGTGCGGGGCTTGCGCGAGGGAGAATTGTCTTCCGGGAACGAAGGATCGATATGGATGGCATCGAACCGGATGTCTTCTCCGGCCAGGGTGTCGAGGAGCAGCTGGTGGGAGGGCCAGAAGGTTTCTTCCGGGAAGGAAGCGGTACCCAGGCCGTCTTGGTTGGAAACCATCACGAGCTCGAAATCGAGGTGTTTGCGGATGAAGTAGAGGCTCCGGATTACCTTAGGGTAGAATTTGAATTTGTCGAGGCTATCGAGCTGGTAATCGACGGGGGGTTCTTTTACCAAGGTGCCGTCGCGGTCGATAAAGAGGGCTCTTTTTTTCATGCGGGTTGATTTTCGAGGGCTTTTAATAATCGGTTGTTTTCTTCTTCGGTGCCTATGGTAATACGCAGGCAGCCGCGGCAGAGGGTGATGTTGTTGCGGTTGCGTACCACCACGCCACGCTTGACGAGGCTGGCGTAGAGCTGGTCGGCGCGACCTACGTCCACCAGCAGGAAGTTGGTGTCGGAGGGGTGGACGCGGAAAAAGAAGGGAGCGCTTTCCAAGGCTTGTTTGAGGCGGCTGCGCTCGGTCAGGATGCGGCGTTTCTGGGTTTCCATGCGGGCGGGATCGGCCAGGAGCCGCAGGGCGGCTTCTTGGACGGGGGCGCTCACATTATAGGGATATTTAATTTTATTGAGAATCTCGATAATCTCAGGGGCGGCGAAAGCCATGCCTAGCCGAAGTCCGGCGCCTCCCCAGGCTTTGGAGAGGGTTTGAAGGACAATCAGCCGGGGGTAGCGGGCGAGTTCGGCCACAAAGGAAGGTTCCTCGGAAAAATCAATATAAGCTTCGTCGAGTACGACGATACCGGGAAACTGGTCGAGAATCCGGTAGATTTCGCGCCGGTCGAGGGTGTTGCCCGTGGGGTTGTTGGGAGAGCAGAGAATAATGACTTTTGTCCAATCGTCGGCGGCATCGAGAACGCGCGTGGCGTTGAGGGTAAAGCCCGGGCCCAGCTCCACTTGCCGGCAAACCACATTGTTCACATCGGCGGCTACTTGGTACATGCCGTAGGTAGGGGTAACCGTAGTAATATGGTCGATGCCGGGTTCGGCAAAGGCGCGGATCACGAGATCGATGGCTTCGTCGCTGCCGTTGCCGATGAAAATCTGATCTTCGGAGATATTTTTGAGTTCGGCCAGCCGGGCTTTAAGGTTGCGCTGAAGGGGATCGGGATAACGGTTATAAGGTTCGTTCCACGGGTTTTCGTTGGCGTCGAGGAAGACGGAAGCGTCGCCGTGAAATTCGCTGCGGGCGGAGGAATAGGGAGCCAGGTTCCAGATGTTGGGCCTGACAAGGGATTGAAGGGAAAGGGGTTGTTTCATTTTATTGTTTGAGTTCATTTTTTATTCGGTTCTTTATTTTTTTCCAATCGCGGAAACTTCGCGTTTAGTTGGTTCGTCTCTTTTTTTGTTTATCTCTTTTTAAAGAGTAACTTGTCCGAGAGTTTCCGAAGCCCGATGTTCCTTTTTTGTCAGAGGGTGTCGAGCCGGAGCGTTACGGCGTTCCGGTGGGCATCGAGTTGTTCATTCTCGGCCATCGTCTGGATGGTGGGGCCTAAGGCGCGGATGCCGTCGGGAGTAATCTCCTGGAAGGTGATCTTTTTGATAAAGCTGTCGAGGTTAACGCCGCTGTAGGCGCGGGCGTAGCCATTGGTAGGCAGCGTATGGTTGGTGCCGGAGGCGTAGTCGCCGGCGCTTTCGGGGGTGTACGGCCCCAGGAAGACGCTGCCGGCATTTTCGATACGTTCGGCCAGAGCGGCGTAGTCGCGGGTTTGAATAATAAGATGCTCGGGGGCGTACAGGTTGGTGAACTCGATGACTTGATTGGTGTTTTCGAGTACGATGATGCGACTGTGCCGAAGGGCTTTAGCCGTAATTTCTTTACGGGGAAGCCGGTTGAGCTGGTCGTCGATGGCAGCGGCTACGGGGCCAGCGAGGGTTTCGCTGGCCGTAACAAGCAGAGCTTGGCTGTCGGGGCCGTGTTCGGCTTGCGAGAGGAAGTCGGCGGCGATAAAGTCGGGACGGGCGGTATCGTCGGCTATGACTTCTACTTCGGAGGGGCCGGCTGGCATGTCGATGGCCACGTCTTTGAGGCTGACAAGTTGTTTGGCTGCGGTAACGTATTGGTTGCCGGGGCCGAAGATTTTATACGTCTTGGGGATGCTCTGCGTACCGTAGGCCATGGCGGCGATAGCTTGGATACCGCCGGCTTTAAAGACGCGACTGACGCCGGCTTCCCGGGCGGCGTAGAGAATGGCGGGATGGATGGTGCCGTCAGGCCGCGGAGGGGTGCATAGAATGATTTCCCGACAGCCGGCGATGCGGGCGGGGATGGCGAGCATAAGCACGGTAGAGAAGAGAGGGGCGCTACCGCCGGGAATGTAAAGGCCTACTTTTTCGATGGGTACGGCTTTTTGCCAGCAGGTGACGCCAGGAGTAGTTTGGATTTTCCGACCGGTGAAGCGTTGCGTGGCGTGGAAAGTTTCGATGTTGGCGCGGGCGGTGCAAATAGCGGCACGAAGTTCGGGACTGAGCAGGTCGGAGGCGGCAGCAAATTCGTCCGGGGTGGCCTCCAGGTTACCGAGGGTGACGTGGTCGTATTGGGCTTCGTACCTGCGCAGGGCGTCGTCGCCTTCGCTACGGATCGCGTCGAGAATGGTTCGAACCGTATCGAACAGGGTGCTGACATCGAGGGCGGGACGCTGGATAAGATCGGCCCATTGGCTGCGGGGGGGATATTTGATGATTTCCATAGGGTTGTTTTTTTAGGTGGGGCGAAGTTTTTAAGGAATCATTTTCTCGATGGGAAGTACAAGGATGCCTTGGGCGCCGAGTGTTTTGAGTTTTCCGATTACTTCCCAGAAGTGTTTTTCGGAGATAACGGATTGGATGGATACCCAGTCGCTGTCGGCCAGAGGGGTAACGGTGGGGCTTTTCATGCCGGGAAGCACTTGAATGATCGCATCGAGCGAAGCGCGGGGAGCGTTCAGAAGAACGTATTTTTTACCTTCGGCGGTCTGAATGGCTTCGAAGCGGAAAAGGAGTTCGTCGAGAATAGCTTGCTTGTCGGCATCGAGGTGGTGGCCCGCAATAAGCAAGGCTTCGCTTTGCATGATGGTTTCCACTTCTTTGAGCTGGTTGCTGACCAGGGTGCTGCCGGAACTGACGATGTCGAAGATGGCGTCGGCCAGGCCGATACCGGGGGCTATTTCTACGGAGCCGCTGATGACATGAATGTGGGCATCGACCTGTTGGGCCGTGAGGTAGGTTTGGAGAATGGCCGGGTAAGAAGTGGCGATGGTTTTACCTTCGAACCAGGCCGGCCCGCTGTAATCTTCATCCTTTGGGATGGCGAGGGAGAGGTGGCAACGACTGAAGCCGAGGCGTTTGACGAGGCGGGCTTCGCTGCCTTTTTCGACATATTCGTTTTCTCCTACAATGCCGACATCGGCAATTCCGTTGGCCACGGATTGGGGAATGTCGTCGTCGCGAAGGAAGAGAACTTCAACCGGAAAGCCTTTGGCACTAAGCAAAAGGATGCGTTTACCCCGATTGAGTTTGATGCCGGCTTCTTCCAGGAGAAGCATGGTTTCGTCGTAGAGACGGCCTTTGGATTGGATAGCGATGCGTAACATACTGTTTTTTTATTTTGTTGTTTTTAATTGTTTTATTATCGGAAGCTTTTTATTTTTCGTTTGACCTGAAAGCTACAAAAGGCTGATGGAACATTTTTACAAACAAAAAGGCTTACCTGTTCGGGTAAGCCTTTTTGTTATGCGGATGCTTTGCTATATCACACGTAAGCCCACCGAACTACTGTTCGTTGTCATGATGGTGACGATGATGCAAAGCTATTCTGTTCATTTGTTATCTTATTTGGATGCAAAGTTATAATAATTATTGTATTTGCAACTATTTCTTACAAAATATTATCCAAAAAGTCATTTTTCTCCCTCTACCTCCTCAAACCATTGAGTAGCCTCTTCCTATACGATAGACGGGGAAAGACACAAAAGAGGGAAATCTGTAGAGGATAAAAGAACCGGTAAAAACTTATTCTGCATTCCTTTTTAGCCACTCTTGCCGCCGCATATCCGGAAGATGCTTCACCGTGAAATGCTCGAACTTCGCCTGGAAGCCCTTTCCATCTGGCGACGCCCCCATCGGGCCCACTTGTACCGGCGTGTTATCCTGCAACCAGGCATTGCGCATCATCGTATACGTCCGGTCATCGAAAGAATAAAACACCTCTACCGCATCCAGCCGGCGCACTGCCTTTATCCAAATAAAAGGCACAGGCTTATCCAAAGTAATCACACTCCAATCGGAAGTAGTATGCGTAACGACCGTACTCAGGTTATAATGCCCGTCCACAAACTCGATACCCGCCTTGATATAATTAGCCGCATCGATCCGTAACATCAAACCGGCCTGATCGAAACGAGCCACATAATCACCCGATATTTTCACCTTCGCTTCGAACTCGCCTCCATACGTAGCATAATAAAACGGCGCATCGTCCACTGTAAAACCATAATGAGAAATCCGCCAATAATCACTCTGGGGGGTGACAAACATCGAAAGCGTCCGATCCTTTATCTCCCATTTTTCCGGCTCATTAAACCACTGCATTTTTTCCAACGTCTGGCCCCCGATGGCCGGCACAATCCCCAACACCAGGAGAATACTTAAAAATACTTTTTTCATTTCCATTTATTTATAGTCCTAATTATATCCTAATCCTCCACAAAAAAACAACGAATCTCCAAAATGGTCATCCTTTTAAAGTACCTTTGCAAAGGTAAAACCCCGCTGTGGAACAGACAATACTGAATAATAACCATTTTTCACCCCAATCCGCCAACAAAGATGGACATTGCCTATAAACTAAATAAAGAACTGCTCGCCCAGCCCTTCGCCGACGAACAGAAACAAATCCAATCCTTAGAAGAAAGCCTACAAACCGCCTGCTGCTACGCGCGCACCGAAAACGCCCTGGCTGTACTAAGCGATATGAAGACCAACCAAAGTTACATTTATCACAGCGGCTTGTCTGAAAAGCTCGCACTCGGCATCCGCGGCGAAAAACAAACCGTACATTCTATCTGGGAAGAAGACATCTTCGCCCGCATCCATCCCGACGATCTATCGAAAAAACACGCCGAAGAATTGCGATTTTTTCATTTCCTGAAAAACATCCCCGAGGAAAAACGCCCCGATTACTACCTGGCTAACCACATCCGGATGTGCGATTCCTCCCGTACCTATTATCCCATCCTACACCGGCTATTCTACATCGCCAGCCAGTCCAACGGCAGCATCCGGCTAGCCCTCTGTCTTTACAACCTGGCGACAGACACCTTCTCGCACGACGCGATCGTCGATTCAGCCGAAGGCCATACGTTTAAACCTGAAAAGCACGATTGCCATAATCTCCTTTCCAAACGCGAAAAAGAAGTGCTGCAACTCATCGCCCGCGGAAAAACCAGCAAAGAAATCGCCGGCGCTCTATCCGTCAGCCCCAACACCGTCAACCGCCACCGTCAAAACATCCTGGAAAAACTCCGCGTACAAAATTCGATCGAAGCGTGCCGGATCGCAGGCACACTCCATTTGCTGGAATAAGGCGCGCCCCCTTTCAAGAAGCCAGTTTCAGCCCTACGATGCCCACCAAGATCAGAAAAGCCGATAACAGACGCCAGATTCCCGCCGGATCATGAAAAAAGAAAATGCCGATCAACAACGTTCCCACGGCCCCGATTCCCGTCCAGACCACATAGGCCGTCCCGATCGGAATGGTACGCTGCGCCTCATACAAAAAGAAACCGCTCAAAGCCATCGACACAACCGCCACAGCCAGATAAAACCATCGCATCCCTACATGCACCTGCGCCAATTTCATGCCCAACGGCCAACCCACTTCGAAAAGACCGCCCAACAGTAAATAAATCCATCCCATATTTTTTCTTTTTTAGTAGTTCCCCTACTCCCTCAGATACTCGGCGATTCCCATAAAATTCCGTTCCAAGCGGAACATAGCCTGCGCCATGAACTTAAAAAACGCCCCCCAGTCCGAACGGCGGTGCAAATCGAGTTCTTCCTGCGCCGTATAAATACGCGCCACCTCGCGGCCCGTTTCGCGCACATAACAAATATCCCACACGAGGCCCTCCGGAAAGTCCGCTTCCAACATCTCTTTATACCAGGTAAGCCGTTCGAACATCTCCAACCGCAAATCCTCCCGGCGATGATTCACCTCCAGGATCACATACGCCCCTTTGCGATTCGCATCGAATTTCAACTCCACGCCCTTTACCTTCGTATCATACAATACCCATATTTTCTTCCGCCCCCTCAAATAAGGCTGCACTTCGCAAAAAGCGGCGAAACTCTCCCAAAATTCCAATTTAAGGGCTTTCAGTTCTTCTTTGCTATACATAATTCAGTCTTTCCATCTAAACCATACCTTTTCTTAACCCGTCCTCTCCCTTAAAAAAACGTTTACCGATAAATATCCCGTTTCGACACCTTCACCACGGGGCCGAAAGCCGCCAACCGATCCAAGCCGATCTCTCGGGCGCTTCCCACCACCACATATGTTGCCGGGCGGCCGGCTATATGCTTGCGGTAAAACCCGGCGATCGTCAGCATATCCATCCCGGCAATGTCGTGCAGCAGCCACCGGTTCGGATCATCGGCATACCCTTCCCGACGAACGGTAGCGATCACCGACGACAACTTCCGGAAAGCCGGATAATCATGGTAAATCTTATGCACCAAATTCTGCTTCACTCCCTCTACCCGCTCCGGATACTCCGGCATTTGCCGGATCAATCCGTCGAGCACCCCGATAGCATCCGCCGTCTTATCATTCTGTGTAGACAACATCGCCACGAAATCCCCCGGCCGATCGCGATGTTTCACCGACGGCTGATTATAACGCGCATTCACGCGGTAAGCAAACGAACGATATTCGCGGATCTCCTGAAACATCAACGACGACATATCCCCTCCGAAATATCCTGTGAACAATTCCGACGCATGCGCCGCCTCCCGTTCCGGTTCGGCTTCCCCCCGTAGATACGCATACACGATACTCTGCGAAACCTCCGGCATATCCAAAAAATACACTCCCGGCTCCCGGTATAAAGCCGGCTCCCGGTAAATCGACGATTTTGAGTCTGTCCGCATCGCAAGCGGCAGATGCGCACGCACCGCCGCCTCCACTTCCGCCGCCGGGCGCGTGCCGCAATAATGTAAATGCGCCTCCACCTGCTGCACTTCCCGGAAAGCTCCCACCAAATCGGCCGCTTTCAGCTTTCGGATGTCGGAGAGCGACAATTTCGTAAGATAACGCGACGCCGCACCATACTTCACCTTTTCCAGTAACGCCTTGGCCAGGCTCTCGCTCGACTGCAAGAAACCCTTTTCCACCACTCTAGCTTCATCGATAATCTGTTTCAACTTCTTCCCATCGGGCGCCGGACGATGCATAAACTCACCCACAAGCCGCAGCGTTTCGTCCAGCGAAGCGTCGAACCCTGTCAGACGGATTTTGAAATCCATATCATCCACCTCGAAACCTAACGTGCTGCCCAGCGTTTGAAGCCGCCGGCGGAAAGCGTCGAAAGGTAACGACTCCGTACCGATAAAATTCAGATACCCGGCCAGTTGAAACAACAAAGGCTGCTCTAACTGCCCCCGGCCGAAAGCGATATCGAGGGAAAAAATATCATTCACCGGATTCGGCACCACATACAAATCGGCTTTCTGCGTTAAAGAATGCCGTTCGGCCGCCCCGTCGAAATCAATAAACCGAGGCACGACTTTCTCGACAGGCAGCGATTCCAGCCGGCGCACATAGTCCGACGCCCCATCCTGCGTCCCCGGGATCACCGGCGCATAATCGGGCTTAGGAAGCCGTTCCTTCGGGTATCGGCCTGATTTCTTCGTGGCATACAAATAATTGCGTGTAAAATATGTCCGTGCCGCCCGGATCACGTCTTCGCGGGTAAGCGCATCGATATGCGCTACCTCCTGCAAATAATCGCTCCAGCTTTTGCCTTGCGAGAACACGCGCATCATCACCTGTGCCCGCGAACCGATGTCCTCCAGGCCCGAAGCATATTCCCGTTTCTGCTCTTTCAGCAAGCTGCGGAACGTTTCTTCGCTGAAATCTCCGTTTTTCACCCGGTCGATTTGTTTCCATACCAGCCTCTCGGCCGAAGCGTACGACTGAAACAAAAGCTTCGGCATCACCAAAATACCCAGGATACCTGCCTCGTTCATACTCTCGTTCATCGCCATCGAAGCCACCACCTTATGATCGACCGTCAGCTTATCCAGATAACCCGTTCCATTCGCGTTATTCAGAAGTGATACCGCTATATTCAACGCCACCTGATCGGGATGGCCCGCCGGAAGGCCCCGGAAACCCAGCGCCATCACTTTCATAAAAGGAATAGGTACTTTCACCGACACCTTTTCCCGACCGTTAAAAGCCGGCAGCGCCACTTTCTTACGTGCAGGCACCTGCCCGCGGGGAATACGCGAAAAAGAAGTTTCGAGTAGCGGAAGCACCGTCTCCGTTTGGAAATCGCCGCTCAGGATCAACCCCATATTCGAGGCGACATAGTAAGTTTCGAAAAAACGCCGCATCTCCGTCAGACGAGGATTTTTCAAATTCTCGGTACTGCCGATAATCGGGTAAGCATACGGATGGGGAGCGAAATAGCGAGCAGTCAGTTTTTCCACAGCCTGGCTGCCTACGAAATCGCTATACATATTTTTCTCTTCATACACCGTTTCCAGTTCGCTCTGGAAAAGGCGGAAAACGGGGTTGAGCAAACGTTCGCTATTCAACTCGGCCCAGTGAGCCATGTATTGAGGAGAGAAGGTATTGAAGTAAACAGTATAATCGTACGAGGTACCGGCGTTCAGTTTCGTCCCCCCGTAGCGGGAAATAAGGCGGTCGAACTCGCCCGGCACCACATAGCGTGCGGCCTCAACGCTGAGCCGGTTGATTTCCTGCAAGAGGCGGCCGCGCGTTTCTTCGTCGTGGGTGGCAGCCAGCGCATCGTATTTCTCGGCAATGCGATCGAGCAAATCTTTTTCGGCGGCATAGTCGGTGGTGCCGATCTTGTCGGTGCCTTTAAACATCATATGTTCGAAATAGTGAGCAATACCGGTATCGGGGCAATCGATCGCTCCCGCTTTCACCACCACGGCGCCGAACACTTTGGGTTGGCTATGATCTTCGTTCAGCCATACCGTCAGGCCGTTGCTGAGTGTATATTCGTTTACCTGCAAAGGCAACAACATCTTCATGGGCTCCATTTAAGTTTGTAATCGACGGACAAAGATAAACTTTTAGCCGGATATAGCCCTGCCCGTATCCGGCACAAAAAGAATCTTTACCAGGAAAAAACGTTTTTTATTCCCCCCGGCCGCCCCGCGTCTGTCCTTATCGGCGCCATGTCTGTCCCTTCGGGGCCACGCGGCCGCGTGGCCACCTACATTTCTTTCGTCGCTTTGCGATGTTTCCACCAAAGTACGCCCGCCAAAACGAGAAAGACCGCCAAAAGCAACGTCATTTCCAGCCGGTAGCGGGCAGGCTCGATCCAGATTTCCGTCAGGAGGTTCCACCGACCCAGAATTTCTACAAACGTCCAGAAAATAAT
>DBFJSK010000612.1:0-6773 GCA_048403675.1 Tannerellaceae bacterium
TTGTAAATGCGCTTATTCATCAGATTGGCGAAAGATGTGTCTTTAAACACAAGGTTCTTAAAGTCCGGTATTCCGCTCATAGCATGTAGCAAATTTTTAACGCCAAATGTAAGGAATTAATCGGTTCGCTCAAACAAACCGGAGGGCCTTAATTCGAAGTTCTCAGGGTCCGGATCGACCTGGCAGAAAGGTTGAATTGCGGCCTTCGCCGAAGGCCCCGGCAGCCGGGGTGAGGAGAATGAAAGCGAGAATGTGCTTTTTAACAGGTTTTGGGCTGTTTTTCCCTATTTTTTTCAAAATCATCTTACAAAAAGTAAGCTCCACACTTGGCCGTTCCATAATATTCCCTACATTTGCCTACAGAATGTTATCCCTTAAAAAGAAATAAATGCTATGAAGACAGAAGTCATTTTATCGCAACTGGAAGCCAAACATCCGGGCGAAAAGGAGTATTTGCAAGCCGTAAAGGAAGTCCTTTTATCGATTGAAGAGGTGTACAACCAGCACCCTGAATTCGAAAAAGCCAAAATTATCGAACGACTGGTCGAACCCGAACGTATCTTTACTTTCCGCGTACCCTGGGTAGACGATAAAGGGGAAATTCAAGTGAACCTGGGTTATCGCGTTCAATTCAACAATGCGATCGGCCCGTATAAAGGGGGTATCCGTTTCCATCCTTCGGTGAATCTTTCGATCCTGAAATTCCTGGGCTTCGAACAGACGTTCAAAAATGCGCTGACTACTTTGCCCATGGGTGGCGGCAAAGGCGGCTCGGATTTTGCTCCGCGCGGGAAAAGCGACGCGGAAATCATGCGCTTCTGCCAGGCATTTATTCTGGAACTATGGCGTAACTTGGGCCCGGATCGTGACGTGCCCGCCGGCGATATCGGCGTAGGGGGCCGCGAAGTGGGCTATATGTACGGCATGTATAAAAAACTGGCCCGGGAAAATACGGGTACGTTTACCGGCAAGGGAATGGAATTCGGCGGATCGATTCTGCGTCCCGAAGCTACCGGTTTCGGCGCTTTGTATTTCGTTCATCAGATGTTGGAAACGCACGGTATCGATATAAAGGGAAAAACGGTCGCTATTTCCGGTTTCGGGAATGTGGCTTGGGGCGCTGCTACCAAAGCTACCGAGCTGGGTGCGAAGGTGGTGACGATTTCGGGCCCCGACGGGTATATTTACGATCCGGCCGGTATTTCGGGCGAAAAGATCGATTATATGCTGGAACTCCGAAATTCGGGCAATGATATTGTGGCTCCGTATGCCGACCAATTCCCGGGTTCTACTTTCTATCCCGGTAAAAAGCCTTGGGAACAGCCGGTGGATATTGCGTTACCTTGCGCTACGCAGAACGAACTGGATGCCGAGGATGCCCGCAAATTGATCGAAAATAAGACGTTGTGCGTGGCTGAGGTTTCGAATATGGGTTGCACGGCGGAAGCGGTGGATTTGTTTATCGAACATAAGCAATTGTTCGCTCCGGGTAAGGCGGTGAATGCTGGCGGCGTGGCTACTTCGGGTCTGGAAATGACGCAGAATGCCATGCACATCTCTTGGACGGCGGCCGAAGTGGATGCGCGTCTGCATCAGATTATGAGTGATATTCATACGCAGTGTGTAGCGCACGGCAAAGACGGTGAATATATTAATTATGTGAAAGGTGCGAATATCGCAGGCTTTATGAAGGTGGCCAAGGCGATGATGGCGCAGGGCATCGTTTAAGATTCCCGTATGGCGGGAGAACGGTTTTCCTTGCCTTTAGCGGTTAAATCTGTCCTTTGTCGTTCTCCTGTTTTATCGGACGGGGAAGGGCGAAGGTAAAAATAGAAAAAAACGGAGGTTGGCACGACCCGGAGTTCCGGGGACTGACCTCCGTTTTTTTGGCTTTACGTACTTTTACCGGTGTAGGGCTTAACGCACCTTACCGGGATTTTTGGCAATGAAATCTTTCCAGCCGGTGTATTTCTTTTCGGCTATCGGGTTGTTGGTCTGAAAATAATGGCAAACGGCGGCGGCTAATCCGTCGGTAGCGTCCAGTTGGGGTAGCATGGAGGACTGGGGAATGTGCAGGTAGCGTTGTAACATACCGGCTACCTGTTCTTTGGAAGCATTGCCGTTGCCGGTAATCGACATTTTGATTTTTAAGGGAGCGTATTCGAAGATAGGTATGTCGCGCTCCAGGGCGGCGGCCATGGCTACGCCTTGGGCACGGCCTAGTTTGAGCATGCTTTGTACGTTTTTTCCGAAGAAGGGGGCTTCAATGGCTAGTTCGTCGGGGTGGTACTGGTCGATGAGGCCGAGCACGCGTTCGAATATCTTACGCAAACGCAGGTAATGATCTTCGAATTTATTGAGTTGCAATACGCCCATCGTATCGAGTAGCGGTTTATTGCCTTCTATTTTGAGTACGCCGTACCCCATGACGATGGTTCCGGGGTCTATTCCGAGGATAATACGGTCTTTTAGCATAGGTTGAACGGAAAAAAGGTGTATTTAGAGTTCCACTTCTTCAAGCAAGGTGGTAAAGCCGGCTATCTGGCGTCCGAAGCGGTTCACTAAGGCGCCCTGCAGGGCGCTCCCTTCTTTTTCCAGCCAGTGGTGAAGGGTATCGACATTTTTTACGCGGAATTGTACGGAGTAGCTAAAGCCTTCTTCCTCGGCGGTGTGCATGACGCGCAGCAAGAGGGGAGCCTGTAGGAATCCGCTGGCAATGGCGGCCGGGATGTAATTGGTTTTGAGGTAGTCCAAGCATTCGTCGTGGATCTCTTTTTCCAAATGGAAGGTGGTATTGTAAACAATCATTTATTTTTCTGTAAAATTTTTCCACAAAGATAGCGGATATATCGAAAAAAGCGCTATATTTGCACTCGAAAATAAGGCACGGGGCATTAGCTCATCTGGCTAGAGCGTCAGACTGGCAGTCTGAAGGTGATCGGTTCGAGTCCGATATGCTCCACTTTTCAACTAAAAAAGCTACATGGTTCATGTAGCTTTTTTTATGTCCGGAAATTCTTGCTTTGAGGGGGGAAAATGGAGGGATCATACCGGAAAGTGAAAAGGTGGCCTATCCGCCTTTATCACTTATCCGGCTTATTTCCCATTTATTTTACAAAAGAGGCTTTCTGCAAATAAGCGGCACAATCCGCAACCCCTTCAAATTGGGTGCGGCCGTCGGGCATGTGTTCCAGTTCGACAAAATAATAACCGATGTTATTGGCATACATTTGCTTGAAAATCATTTCGAAATTCATCATGCCGCTTTGGCCGAGCACGGAACGGTCTTTAATATGCAAGGCTTTGATCCGGTCGGGATATTTCCGCATGTATTCTACCGGATCATTGGCTCCCATCACCGTCCAATACACATCCATTTCGAAGAAGACCAGGGAAGGATCGGTATCCCGGAGGAAAAGATCGTAAATCTGATCGCCGGGTTTGTCCCAAAAACCATATTCTTTTTTCCGGTCGGCCGGTTTTATTAGGCGCTGAAATTCCATGTGGTGATTATGATAACCGAAAGGAAGGCCGGCCGCTTTCACAATTTTTCCCGATTCGTTGAATATTTCCGTAATCAACGCGGCGTCTTCGTGCGAACGGCAATTGGGCATCATGGGCTGGATCAATAATTCACATCCGATTTTGGCGTGGTCGTCGGCCGTTCGCTTCCAATATTCTTTGATCTGAGGAATGACTTCACGGGTGTAATCACTCAAATAAGGAACGCCCGGAATAGAGGGATTCACGTGCGAACTCCGGATGTGCAACCCGGCATCGTCGGCCATCTTTTTAAATTCCAGAATATCGACCTGGCCGATCTTTCCTTCGTTATACCCGGCCAGTTCGAGATTGACATAGCCCATTTTTCGCAATTCGTTCATCCGCAGGGGCAAATTATCGAAGAACTCCTTTTGCAAGGAATAGGTCTGCAATCCTAATTGTTTAGTAGCCGAAGGCGTTCCGGACGCAGATAGAGAAGCAGACACAACTGGCGCAGCCGCCAACGAACCGGCCCTGCCGGCCATGATCCCCCCGGCTGCCAGGAGGGACATGTTTTTTAAAAAATCTCTTCTATTACTCATGGTATGGTTTTTTATAAAAGGTATTTTCCTCCTGTGGGGGAAAACACCTCGACTATCGTATCAAAATCAGGCACAAAAGGTCTAAGAATGAAGCGGCTTCCCAACGGATGCCAATCGGGAACCGCAGCCTATCTTCGTTTTATTTTGAACAAAGATAGAAAAAAATAAAACCCCACGATAGCCGAACCCCACTAAAAAACGTACCCAAACCCGACATTTAAATAGATCGGATACATGGCAAAAGTAATAGTCTCGAAATCACCGGGAAAAATATCGTTCAGCCCCCACGTCAAATCGGCGTACACGTTGAGATGCTTAAAGGCCCTCCATTCCGTACCTACTTGAGCGCCCCACTGGAATCGCCTCAAATTGTCCGAGAAATCATAAGAAGCCTGGTTCTCGCCGGTAAACTCCACCTTCGTCCCCGCCGGATTCAATTCACGCAGGTAACCTTCATATACATAACCGGAAAAATCGCCGTTCGTCATCAACGATACGTAAGGGCCTGCCGAAAAACTAACACGTTTATTCAGCCGGTAGGTCGCTAGCACGGGAACGCTGAAATAGGCATTTCTTACTTTCGTCCGCACTCCCCCCGTCCAGTTGCCTTTCAGCTTTTCGCCGCCTTGGCCGATGATCTCCATACTGTAATTTTTGACCGTGGCTTTGGTTTCCATTCCTTTGTTTTCCAAGCGAAGACCGATCCTGGCACCCCATTTCCGCTGTTCGCCGAACCATTTGGTTATGTCGCCTTCAATGGCCACGCAAAGGGTGGGCCTATATCCGTCGATCGAACGAATTTCGCGAGGCAGGGGAACCGGGGAAGTACCTCCGATATTAAACCCGGCTTTCACCTCGTATTCCAATCCTTTCAGGGAAGAGCGGATGATCCCTTCGTTGTATTCTTCCTGGGCGAACGCCGGCGTAAGCAGGCCGAACGCCAAGAGAATAATCAAACCTATTTCTTTTTTCATTTCGCTTCGTTTTTATTCATTTTCGGAATAAATCACCTCTACCTCGTCGATATGGAGCGTACTGCCTACGGCTCCCTCGAAATAATCACCTCGTATACTGGAGGAAAAAACGACCGCTAACTGGTATCCTCCCTTAGCCAATTTCTCCTTGTCGATCACCTTTCCCGGGCGCGCTACGAACGGAAGGTAAAAATGAATCCACTCATCGGATTCTTGCTGGTTCGTAATGCGGGCCACCGAAATAAGATTGTCGCTAGTTAGCGCATTCGTTCCGTCAAGGTTGCGCACGTCGTCGGTCGTTTCAAAAAAAAGAGCGTAAATATCGCATTGATCCTTCTTTCCGGCTACCGGTTTTCCCTTGACGGTAAATTCGCTGCCGGCCTTATATTTATAATATCCGCTCAGGTAAAGAGGTACATGCTCGAAAGGTTTCCCGAACCGGGTAGCCTTCAACGGATTGGTCAAGGCGCTGGGCGCATCGAACGTACCGATAAAAAGATTGCCGGCGGCTATATACATCTTCACCAAACTCCCCAAGCTTCCGGTGCTTCGTGTAACCAGCCGGGCGCATTTGCCTTTATATCCGTCGTCCGATTGGCTGGTAGGATAATCCGTAGGCTTTTCCGCCACGCCGGTTAGGGCGTACCCACCGTTGCCGCTGGCCCATTCCATGATTTCGCCACCGGCTATATCGTCGTAGAAAATCTGAAACCGGCCATTGGTAGGTTCCATGCGAATGGTTTCGAAATGGTAATCCGTACTCAATCCCGACACCACGCAACGCACCTCATAGGTCTTGCTCCATTGGCGGTCTTCCGAAGTGACGGTATATTGGCGGGGAGTGGAAAAATCGAGAGCCGTACCGCTTTCCGGTACGATCGTTGCACCCGGGGTGAGGGTGAAAACAGGAGCGAGCGCGGTTATATCCGCATCACTTCTGACGATTAAGGTAACCGATTCATTACTGATTTCCGGTTCGGTTTTCAACAAATCGCCGGACACCGTACAGGTCAGAATATCGGCTTCGGCATTCGGAGCCTGCTCGCGGATACACGCTACAAGGCTGAGAGAAAGCCCTATCATACCCAAAAGCAAACGTTGTATTTTCATTGTTTTCATTGTCCATCAGGTTTTAAGCTCTGTTTCACGAGCCGGTAAATGAGGATACAAAGGTAGGTTTATCTTTTGAAAGAGAGAGACGCGATAAAATTTAATAACTTTTTTTACAGGGTATAACCAATTCGTTTACAGTGCCAAATCGGCCCGTAATAAAGTCAATCGTTCTCCGCCTAAGACTAAAAGGGCGGAAGGGAGTTTTTTCGTTTCCACTTCCGCCTTTTTCAAAATGAGTTTACAAAGGGTGAAGCCCGCAGGGCCCAGGAAGATACCCTTTTCCATTTATGTGCCTTATAACAGGTTCGGAAACCGGACTTCCGGTTTTGGGTTTGTCCGCAGCATATCCGTTCACCTTCAGGATGTACGCATTATTGATGTTCGGGACGCAACAAATCGTTCACCGTTTTTACCGGATTGAAGGTTTCGATGGGCACTTCTACAAAGACAGTATTCCAGTCGCTCATCGCACCGTTCCACAAGCCGGGCAATTCCAACGCTTTCAGCTCGCGGCCGTCCTTGCTCTTAAAGGAGATGAAACCGGTATTTTTGTCGACGTAATCCGGCAAATTGTATTTCTGTCCCTTGTAATCTTTCACAG
>DBFJSK010000613.1:0-3806 GCA_048403675.1 Tannerellaceae bacterium
TACAAGGTCTTTTTCAGGAAGGCGTTGCTGTCGGCCCAGGCTTTATAATCGCTGTCTACGATTTGTAAGATGAATAAGCGAATAATAAAGACGAGTACCAGCAGGATGACGGCGCCCCCGATGACATAGCGCCTGTTTTCTAGTGTAAACTTCGTGTTACTCTCCACTTTTCTGTGACTCTATATTGAATGCTTCGATTGTACAAATTAACAGGGTGGTAATCACCACGCTCGCAAGGATACGGATAGCGAGGAACAAGGGATCGAAAAAAGTAAGCGATTCCAGTAAGAAAAGCGCCGTGTGATGGATCAACACGAAGGTAAACGCATACCGGAAAAAGCCTCCGAACCCGAATGTCTTGTAAGAAGGATAGATCCCTTCGGGCAAATCCTTCCCGATAAAAAGGCGGATCAGCGGATCGCGCAAAAAACCGGCCAGCGTACAAGCGGCTGCGTGCATGCCGGGCGTATTGGAAAACGTATCGATGGAGAGGCCCGCCAGAAACGAAAAAAGCACCACCTGGGTGCGGGGAATGCCCACGGGCAGTTTGAGGATGAAATACAGGTATACGAAAGGGGTGGCGATCCGGAGAAAATGAATATTGTTCAACACCAAAATCTGAATGGTGACGAATACCAAAAAATAAAACAACCCCCGCAAGATCTGATTAATCATTTCTCTTTGCCTCCTGTTCTACATTCAACTGCTCCGCCTGGCGGTAGTTCTTGATGATACGCACATTATTCAACGCCTGGAAATCGGTAGCCAGTTTCACGTCGAGCGAATAAAAGTTATCGTCGTGCTGTTTCTCGAAATCGTAAACCGTACCGACGATAATGCCCGACGGAAAAACAGCCGAATAACCGCTGGTAACGATCGTATCGCCTTTCTGAAAGGCCACATGGCGGGGCAATTCTTCGAGGTTCGCGTATTGCGTACTCCGGCCTTTCCAGCTCAACGATCCGAAATAACTGCTGCCCAACACCTTACAACTTAACCGGAATTTCGGATTCAGCAGTGGGATAATCACCGCGAAATGATCGGATACCGTCGAAACGATCCCTACCACGCCCCGTTCGGAAACGACGCCCATATCCGGCTCCACCCCCTCTTTCCGACCTTTGTTGACGGTGATATAGTTCAACAAATGGGTCACGCTGTTGTTCACCACATCGGCCACGACGAAACTATAAGGAAACTGCTCGGTAGAATCGGGCGCATACCCGGCAAAAACAACCGTATCGGCCATCATGCTTTCGAGTTGATCCTGCAATTCCAGCACCCGGAGTTCCAACTGGCCGTTGCGCTCCAGCAACTCCTTGTTAATATCCTTCAGGTTCAGGTAGGACGTCACGAAACCGGATACGGATGCAATGTGGCCGGTCACGACATTGGCCGAACTGAAAATAATATTCCGCTGGTAGGCATTGTTGCGATACACCAGAGCCAGGGATACGATTTCCAGCAAAATAAACAGGAACCAATGCCTTTTCCGAACCAGGAAATCGAGCAGTTTACGCATAGCTTAAAAAAAAGAACCACCGGCAAAGGAATATCGCCTGTACAAGGGCGGAACCCGGACTGGTCGTCCGCTTCCCCCGCCTGTACGACGCCTTTGCCAATGGCCGGTTTAGTTTATCGGATAAGAAAATTAAACTTATCAATATTCTTTAGCGCCACGCCCGTACCTTTCGCCACGGCATGCAGCGGATCGTCGGAGACGTGGAACGTGATGTTCATCTTATCGGCCAACCGTTTGTCCAAACCGCGCATCAACGCGCCGCCGCCGGTCAGGTAAATACCGTTGCGCACGATGTCGGCATACAATTCGGGTGGCGTCTGTTCGAGCGCGCTCAGGATCGCGGCTTCCATTTTCGAGATGGTTTTATCCAAACAATGGGCGATTTCCTGATACGACACCGGTACTTCCATCGGAAGCGCCGTCATCTGGTTCGGGCCGTGCACCACGAAATCCTCAGGCGGATTGTCGAGCGTAGTCAAGGCCGAGCCTACGTTGATTTTGATTTGTTCGGCCGTGCGTTCGCCTACCCTTACATTATGCTGCCGGCGCATGTATTCCATAATATCGGCCGTCAGGTCGTCGCCGGCAATGCGGATCGATTTGTTGGATACGATACCACCCAGCGAAATCACGGCGATTTCCGTCGTTCCGCCGCCTATATCCACAATCATATTGCCTTCGGGCGCCAGCACGTCGATACCGATACCCAGCGCGGCCGCCATCGGTTCGAAAATCATATACACATCGCGTCCGCCGGCATGTTCGGCCGAGTCGCGCACAGCGCGTATTTCCACCTCGGTACTGCCCGAAGGGATGCCGATCACCATCCGGAGCGAGGGCGAAAACCAGCGGCTTTTGGTATTAGCCATTTTAATCAACCCCCGAATCATCTGTTCGGCGGCGTAGAAATCGGCAATCACCCCTTCGCGAAGCGGACGGATCGTACGAATATTCTCGTGCGTCTTCCCGTGCATCTCGCGGGCGGTTTTACCCACAGCCAGCACCTTATCCGTGCGACGGTCGAGCGCCACTACGGAAGGCTCGTCCACAACCATTTTGCCGTTGCAAACCACAATGGTATTGGCTGTTCCCAGATCCATTGCCACTTCCTGCGTGAAAGAGAATAATCCCATTTTAAATTGAATAGTTTATTAATGTTTGAAATGACGGACGCCGGTTTTTACCATCGAAAGCCCGTGCACGTTGCAATACGCTACCGATTTGGCGTCGTTGATCGAGCCGCCCGGTTGAATTACGGCCGTAATCCCTGCCTGATCCGCAATTTCCACACAATCGGGGAAAGGGAAGAAAGCGTCCGAAGCCATCACCGCCCCGCTGAGGTCGAAACCGAAGGAACGGGCTTTTTCGATCGCCTGCTTGAGGGAGTCCACCCGCGAGGTCTGGCCGATGCCGCTGGCGCAAAGCTGTTTGTTTTTCACCAACGTAATAGCGTTCGATTTGCTATTCTTCACAATCTTGTTGGCAAAGAGCAAATCTTCCACTTCGGCCGGTGTAGGTTGTTTTTCCGTCATCGGCTCCAGATCGGCAGCCGTCTGGATGCTAAGGTCTTTCTGCTGCATCAATACCCCGTTCAGAAGCGAGCGGAACTGCATCGGGCACGTTTTACATTCCTTCCGGATCAGGATGATGCGGTTTTTCTTCTGCTTAAGCACTTCCAAGGCATCCGCATCGTAAGCGGGCGCGATAATCACTTCGAAGAAAATCTGATGAATTTCTTCGGCCGCTTCTTTGGTAATCGGCGTATTGGTAATCAGGATACCGCCGAAAGCCGATACCGGGTCGCCGGCCAAAGCCGCTTTCCAGGCTTCCGTTACGTTATCGCGGGAGGCGATACCGCAGGCATTGTTGTGTTTGAGGATGGCGAACGTCAGGGTGTCGAATTCGTCGATCAGGTTGACGGCGGCATCTATATCGAGCAGGTTATTGTAAGAAATTTCTTTTCCGTGGAGCTGTTCGAACATCTCGTTGAATTGGCCGAAGAACTGGGCTGCCTGGTGCGGATTTTCGCCGTAACGCAGGTGCATCGGGTCGTTCACGGCTGCCCGGAAATAAGAACCGTTGCGGGCGTCGAAATAATTGAAAATAGCGCTGTCGTAGCCCGAGGATACGGCGAAAGCCTCTTTGGCGAACCATTTGCGGTCGTCCAACGTGGTTTCGGCTCCTTTTTCGTTCAGCAATTGCATCAAAGGCTGGTATTGGGCTTTGGAGGCCACGATGACCACGTCTTTGAAATTTTTAGCGGCTGCGCGGATCAGCGAAATGC
>DBFJSK010000614.1:0-5523 GCA_048403675.1 Tannerellaceae bacterium
TCGCTTTCGTACTCTGCCGGAAATACACCACCTCCAGCCGAATCGGCAAACGGGAAAGGGCGGCATTGGTTACTTCACTCATCTGGTCGGAAATCACGACCACTTCATAGCGATCCCGCGGATAATTCTGTGCCAGACACGATTCCACGCATTCCATGATCACCCGATCTTCCCGGTAAGCCGGGATAAGTATCACGATGCGCCGGAAATCGGTTGCTACCGGCACCTCTTTCCGCCGGCTACGTAAGGCTGCCAGGCTGAATATGAGCAGATAAGCAACATTAATTGCAAACCAAACAAACAACGCGATTTCCAAACCTTGTAAAATAACCATGTTTCCCTATACAATTTCCAGCAAATTTAGTAAAATTTAGAACAAAACAAAGGAGAGCCTTCAATTAAAAGATTCTTTGTTTTTTAAAGCAAATCGGTCTGGCAGCCCCTTTTAATTTTAGAAAAGAAAACCTCTCCGAAAATCTTCATTAAAATATAGTAGAAAAAATTGTATGCTATACAAAAAAGAAGTTCCTTTGTGGAAAGGTTTATGAAAAACACATAAAAGCAACGCTATGGAACGAATCTACCGGATAGTGGAAATTCTATTTTGGACTGCCCTTTTCCTTACCTTCTATACCTATCTCGGATACGGTATCCTTCTCTACCTGATGGTACGAATCAAAGAACTCTTCATCAAGAAAGAAAAACTTCACTTTCCGGAAACATGGCCCGAAGTCACCCTATTTATCGCCGCCTATAACGAAGAGGCAATCGTAGCCGAAAAAATGGCCAACTGCCGGGCCCTTTCCTACCCCGAAGGAAAGTTGAAAATCGTATGGATTACAGACGGCAGTACCGACCACACCAACGAACGGCTCAAAGCCTATCCCGAAGTAACCGTACTGTTCCGTCCCAAACGGATGGGGAAAACCGCCGCCCTGAACCGGGGCGTACCCTATGTACAAACGCCCTATGTGGTTTTTACCGATGCCAATACCATGCTCAATCCGGAAGCCATCCGCGAAATTGTCCGCCTCTTTTCCGATCCGAAAGTAGGCTGCGTGGCCGGCGAAAAAAGAGTGGAAATAAAGACCGAACAAGGCGCCACCGCCGGCGAAGGAATTTACTGGAAATATGAATCGGCCTTGAAAAACCTCGACTATCGCTTATATTCGGCCGTAGGCGCCGCCGGCGAACTGTTTGCCATACGCACCGATCTGTTTGAAGAAATGCCCAACGACACTTTACTCGACGATTTCATCCTGTCTCTGCGCATTGCCCAGAAAGGATACAAAATCGCGTATTCGAAAGACGCGTACGCCATCGAAACGGCCTCTTTGAATATGAAAGAAGAAGAAAAACGCAAGATCCGCATTGCCGGCGGCGGCCTGCAATCGGTTTGGCGCCTGCGCAGTCTGCTGAACATTTTCCGGTACGGGATGCTCAGTTTTCAATATATCAGCCACCGGGTACTTCGATGGACGCTTACACCGCTGATGCTTTTTCTGCTCCTTCCCTTGAATATCATACTGGCTGCGAGCGGAAATCTTTTTTACCTGATCCTGCTCGGCATGCAACTGGCTTTTTACCTGATGGGATATTTCGGCCATCGTCTGGAGCAAAAGCAGATGCGGAACAAATTATTTTTTATTCCCTACTATTTCCTTTTCATGAATATCAACGTGATACGGGGTGCGCGCTATCTGAGCCGCCAAAAAGGATCGGGAGCATGGGAAAAGGCAAAAAGAGGATAAACTGAAAAAAATATGCTAAAAAGAATACAAAATACACCTATATTTCAACTTTATTAATACATTTGTGTATTGATAGTAATTGAATATCAAGAAAAGTACAGAATCAATGGATAAATTAGCATCTGAATATAAAATTCTGATTGTAGACGATGTCCCTACAAACGTCATGCTCGTACAGGCCATTCTGAAAAAAGAGGGCTATACATTACTGACTTGCGATAGCGGCGTAAAAGCCCTCAAAATAGCCCAGGAAAAGCACCCGAACCTCATTTTACTCGATATTATGATGCCTGAAATGGATGGTTACGAAGTGTTGCAGCACCTGAAAAGCAATCCAGAAACGAATGATATTCCGGTTATTATCATGTCGGCCCTGAGCGATATGCAAAGCATTGTGAAAGGTTACCAGTTGGGTGCTACCGAATATGTTACGAAACCTTTCCAGCGGGAAGAACTCATCAAACGGGTAGCTCATCGTTTCGAATTGTACAGTATCAAACGCATCAAACAGGAGCTGGAAAACACGATCGAATCGCGCGACACGCTGTATTCGGTTATTGCACACGACCTGCGCTCGCCCCTGGGTTCCTTGAAAATGATGAATAACGCCATTTTGATGATGGTGGACAAAGAAAAAGTGGGCGACGAGATCTATGAAATGCTTCATATGATGAATAAAACGTCGCAAGAAATTTTTCTTTTGCTCGACAACCTGCTCAAATGGGCTAAAAACCGCCTCAACAAGCAAAGCATTTACAAACAACAAACCGACATTAACAGTATCATCGACAGCACAGCGGAAATTTACATTCCGATGGCGGCCCAGAAAAACATTACCATCCTGCCCAAAGATATGGACAAGGAGCTGATGGGGGTGGTTGATATAGATATGCTCAAAACGGTAGTCCGCAACTTGATTTCGAATGCCATGAAATTCAGTTACGAAGGAGGCTCCATCGAAATAGAATCGAAAATAGACGGAGATTTCGTCATTATCAGCGTGAAAGATAATGGCAAAGGTATCAAGAAAGAAGATCAGGAAAAATTGTTGAAACCGAACACCCATTTCACGACCTATGGTACGAAGAATGAAAAAGGTTCGGGTTTGGGACTGATGCTGTGCAAAGATTTCGTCGAATTGCACGACGGCAAGCTTTGGTTCGAATCGGAAGAAGGAAAGGGCACGACTTTCTTCTTCTCGCTGAAAGCTTTGAACCAGGAAGAATAAAAAGGAGGCTTTCCTTCACAGGAGCGCCCTGAAAAGCATGCCATTTCTCCACCCAACCAAGTGATTCCCTCCGCCTATCCGGCCAGAAAAACAGGATTTCCGGCCGGAGATAAGGGATGATAATTTCCGGCCGCCTTCTCTCCCCCACATCACACACGAACTTATTCCTATATTTCAAGAAAACGCAAAGATATTGAAATTCCTCGTGGACAGATCCGATTTTTTTGCTATTTTTGCGGCCATTCAAGCCGCGAGGTGACATTAGCGGCTTTTTATTTAACTATTTGCCCTATGTATACCGTTATCAAACGCATGGAAATCTCGGCCTCCCATCGCCTGGAGCTTTCCTATTCGAGCAAGTGTGAGAATCTGCATGGTCACAACTGGATCATCACCGTGTATTGCCGTTCGAAAGAACTCAACGCCGACGGCATGGTCGTCGATTTTACCGTTATCAAACGCGCCGTAAAAGGAAAATTGGATCATCAAAATTTGAATGATGTGCTGCCGTTCAATCCAACGGCCGAACAAATAGCCCGTTGGGTATGCGACCAAGTTCCCACCTGCTTCAAAGTAGAAGTACAAGAATCCGAAGGTAACACGGTGATTTATGAAAAAGATTAACGAGATCTTTTACAGCCTTCAAGGCGAAGGTTTTCATACCGGTACGCCAGCCGTATTCGTCCGTTTTTCAGGGTGCAATTTGAAATGTAGTTTCTGCGATACCCGCCATGAAAGCGGCACCTTGATGAGCGACGAAGAGATTGTAAAGGCGGTGCGGGCATATCCCGGCCGCACCGTTATCCTGACCGGCGGAGAGCCTTCCCTGTGGATAGATGAAGCACTGGTGGAACAGTTGCACAAAGCAGGCTTTTATGTCTGTGTGGAAACAAACGGCACGCGTCTGTTGCCCGATACCGTCGACTGGGTAACCTGCTCTCCGAAAGAGGGCGCCCCGGTGGTATTGGCGCATATCGACGAGGTAAAAGTGGTCTTTACCGGGCAAGAGGTGGAAACGTACCGCCGGCTGCCCGCTACGCATTATTTTCTGCAACCTTGTTCCGGAAGTAATACGGCCGAAGTGGTGGCCTATCTGCTGGCGCACCCTACCTGGCGGCTTAGTTTGCAGACCCATAAACTGATCGATATACCTTGATCCCGAGGCGCGCTAAGCTTGATAGGGAAAAGGCGCTTTTCTATTACATTCTCTATATTAAGACTAATTATACCTTTCGATTATTATATACGATAGAAGTATCGGGCAAGTCGGTAAACAGCACCAGCTACGGGGTTGTTACGGTGGGTACGACAGTATCCAATCGCAACCATATGGGAAGCAGTAATTGATTTCCAATAAGGGTATAATTCGATTAGCAGCATAGGACTGCCGGGTAATTGAAAGGTGCTCGAAAAGTAGTGTGTTCCACTTTTCGGGTTTCCTTCCGACTATCCGTACAGCCCTATTACAGTCTCCCCTCGCCTGCCCTAACGGTGGGCCTATTCAGGGGGGAAGAGGCCGGCTCCAATTTTTGTATCGAGACTGCCTCTCTGATTGGGTAGAAGAATCGTTGTTTCGTTATTTCCTGAAAATGGGCACGTAAACAGAGAGTTGCAGATCGCGTACCTGCGATTTCTCCATCGACGGAATACCTTTCATCACGTTGCAGAAACCATTTTTATAGGCCAATGAAACATCGAACCCGGGAAACGAATAAGCCAGCTTTACCACCAGCGGAATATCGAAGGTGGCCTTCATGGTATTCGCATACAGTACAGTTTCTTTAAAATAATAGGTCGGCTCAACGCCTACGCCTGCTTTCCAACGGTTGAAAAGGCGGTAATTCACCACCCCCCCCAACGCCAGGTAGTTTTTGGCGAACTTCTCGTCGGGATCCGAGCCGGGAGTATGCCCGTAATGCGAAAAGAATTTACCTCTTCTTTGTCCGTACAACAAGGCGGCATCGACCGAAAAACGGTGTCGGAAATAAAATTGCGTTTGGTATCCGATATGGAAAGAACAGGCTACGTTACCGCGCAGGGCGTTGAGAGCCGAAATATTTTCCTTCTGTTCGTACCAATCCATCGACACACCGCCTATGATTCCCCCGTTTACCTTTTTCTCTTGCGCCAAAACGCCGGTAGCCACGAGGAGGCTACCCAACATACTCATTAGAATCTTTCTCATTCTCATCCTTATTTATTTAAAATCTATTTTGATTTTTTACAAACAGCCTTTTACCTTATTTTTTCGTTGTTTTTCATCTCTGCTTTGAGCCTCTTCCCAAGTCTCCCCCGTCCCTCTTCTTCATCAGATAGCCTCCTATCTTCCTCATCCGAATGACAGATCTGCCTTTTCAAGGCAGATCAAATTAATAGACGAAAAAAATCAAAACAGTTTCTTAGTTTAAATATATATTCATAAAGCCAGCTTGATCTTCGGGTACCCCCCTCGACCAAAATTTCACATTTCCCTTAAAAAGATTCCCATCCCGGGTATATCCTAAAGCTAACGTCCAGTTACCCGACTGTTCGCCGGTGGAGAGT